>JBDTFI010000310.1:0-4761 GCA_039938035.1 Acetobacteraceae bacterium
GGCAGCATCATCACCCCCGGCTTCTGGGTGCTGCTTGCGTTCCTGCTGCTGTTCTCGTGGATGAACCTCACCGGCGTCGTGCGGGCGGAGTTCCTGCGCGGACGCACCCTGGAATACGTGCGCGCCGCGCGCGCGCTCGGCGTGTCCGACGGCGCGGTGATGCGCCGCCACATCCTGCCCAATGCGCTGGTCGCGAGCCTCACCTATGTGCCGTTCATCCTGTCGGGCTCGGTCACGGTGCTGGCGGCGCTTGACTTCCTCGGCTTCGGCCTGCCGCCGGGCGCGCCGTCGCTGGGTGAATTGGTGGCGGAGGGCAAGAACAATCTCCAGGCGCCCTGGCTCGGCATCACCGCGTTCTGCGTGCTCGGCGGGCTGCTGATCCTGCTGATCTTCATCGGCGAGGCGGTACGCGACGCGTTCGACCCGCGCCGAATGCCAAGATGAGCCCCGCGCGGAGCGCGCAGGAGTGAGCCTGGTCGAGGTCGAGAACCTCTCGGTCAACTTCGGCGCCAAACGGGTCGTCCGCGACGTGTCGTTCCACCTCGACCGTGGCGAAACCCTCGCCCTCGTCGGCGAATCCGGTTCGGGTAAATCGCTCACCGCCTTGTCGCTGCTGCAACTCCTGCCGCACGGCGCGAGCAACCCCACCGGACGCATCATGCTCGACGGCGCATCCATGATCGGCGCCAGACCTGGCGTGCTGCATCGCGCCCGCGGCGATCTTGCCGGCATCGTGTTCCAGGAGCCGATGACCAGCCTGAACCCGTTGCACCGGATCGGCCGGCAGGTCGCCGAGGCGATCACGTTGCACCGCCGCTTTCCCCGCGGGGCCGGGCGCGCCGGGGTGCGTGCGCGGGTGCTCGCGCTGCTCGACCAGGCCGGCTTCGCCGATGGCGAGCATCGGCTGGGGGCCTTCCCGCACCAGCTTTCCGGCGGGCAGCGTCAGCGGGTGATGATCGCGATGGCGCTCGCCAACGACCCCGCCTTGCTGATCGCCGACGAGCCGACGACGGCGCTCGACGTGACCATCCAGGCGCAGATTTTGGAACTGCTGGATCGCCAGAAGAGAGCGCGCGGGCTGGCTTTGCTGCTCATCACGCACGACCTGGCACTCGTTCGCCGCCATGCAGACCGGGTCTGCGTGATGCAGGACGGCACGATCGTCGAGAGCGGGCGCGTGAACGATGTGTTCGCCGCTCCCGCGCATCCGTACACACGCGCCTTGCTGGCCGCCGAACCCGGCGGCCGCCCAGCTCCGATCGCGGCCGACGCCGCGCCGCTGCTGGATGCGCGCGATATCGCCGTGAGCTTCGACCTGCGTCGGGGCGTGTTGCGCCGGGCCGGCGGCACGGTGCGCGCCGTGGATGGCGTCTCGCTCATGGTGCGCGAGGGCGAGACCGTCGGCCTGGTCGGCGAATCCGGGTCCGGCAAGACCACGCTCGGCTTCGCCGTCCTGCGCCTGTCGCCGGCCAAAGGCCGCATTGTCTTCGCCGGGATCGATCTCGCGACGCTCGACCGCCGCGCGCTCCGCCGCCTGCGTGCGCGGATGCAGGTGGTATTCCAGGACCCCTACGGCAGCTTGTCGCCGCGCATGAGCGTGGGCGACATCGTCGCGGAGGGATTGCGTGTCCACGAACCCGATCTCTCCCGCGCCGATCGCGCCGCACGGGTCGCCGAGGCACTAGCGGAAGTTGGCCTTTCGGCCGACTCCGCCGAACGTTACCCGCACGAGTTCAGCGGCGGCCAGCGCCAGCGTGTCGCCATCGCGCGGGCGATCGTACTGAAGCCGCATTTGGTGGTGCTCGACGAGCCGACCAGCGCGCTCGACGTCTCGGTCCAGGCGCAGATCGTCGATCTCCTGCGCGGGCTCCAGGCGCGCCACGGCCTCGGGTATCTGTTCATCAGCCACGATCTGCGCGTGGTCCGCGCGCTGGCGCATCGGATCGTGGTGCTGCGAAATGGCCGCGTGGTGGAGGAGGGCGACGCCGAGACCGTCTTTGCCTCCCCGCGTGAGGACTACACACGCGCCTTGCTGGCCGCCGCCTTCGACCTGCCGCCGGAATGATCAGCGCGCCGCGCTCTGTCCGGCCTGAGCGGCGGCGGCGTGGGCGAACCGGGCCGGCAGGCCAAGATCCGTCAGGGCGAGTTCGGCGGCACCACCGCCGCTGTGGTGGAAGATCATGCGGGGGCGATCCTCCGGACACGCTCCGCCGGCCGCCGCGCACCACGCCCCGTCCGCTGCATCCGACAATGGGCCGAACCGCTCCTCGGCGACGTTGCGGACCGCGTCGGCCCCCCTCGGCCCGGGGTTTGGGTGGTAAGTGATGCTGAACGCGGCTTCGCGGGCGCCGTTGAAGCCTGGCGGCGCGTCGACGAAGCGGATCGTGATGGGCCCGTCCGCCAAGCGCGCCGTGATGCGGTCGGTGCAGGCGACGGCGGCGTGCAGCGCGCAAGGATGGACGTGCTCGCTCACGCCGTCCTCGCGCACACCCTGGGAGTAGAGCGAGGTCAGCACCTCCGGCGCGCTCATGTAGAGGCGCACGCCCATCACCGCGAAATGCGCCGGCTCCGCCGCCGCGGCGGGGCGCGGCGCGATCGCCATCACCGCCGCCATCGCCGCCGCCACCGCGATCCCTTTACCGTTTCTCATCGAAGCGTCCTTGTTCTGTTCGTCCGTTGTCGCTCCGCTCGGTTAAGGACCGGTTAACGCGCTTCCAAAAAAGTCGGAACGCCTCCGTTCGCGGGCACATTTTCCCGTGCGCGCGTGCTTGGCCTCACGGCGTGCGGCGGTATAACCCTCGCGGACACCCGAAGAGGAAGCCACGATGCTGACCAGGCGCTGGGACAAAGCCAAGCTGCCCTCCCGTCATGTGACCGAGGGACCGGACCGGGCGCCGCATCGCAGCTATTACTACGCGATGGGGCTGACGCAGGAGGAGATCGACCAGCCCTTCGTCGGCGTCGCCACCTGCTGGAACGAGGCGGCGCCCTGCAACATCGCGCTGTCGCGCCAGGCCCAGTCGGTGAAGAAGGGCGTCATCGAGGCGGGCGGCACGCCGCGCGAATTCACCACGATCACCGTCACCGACGGCATCGCGATGGGCCATCAGGGGATGAAGTCATCCCTGGTGTCGCGCGACCTGATCGCCGATTCCGTGGAACTCACGGTGCGCGGCCACGCCTACGACGCACTGGTCGGGCTCGCCGGCTGCGACAAGTCGCTGCCCGGCATGATGATGGCGATGCTGCGCCTGAACATCCCCAGTGTGTTCATGTATGGCGGCTCGATCCTGCCGGGGCGTTTCAAGGACCATGACGTGACCGTGGTCGACGTGTTCGAGGCGGTCGGCCAGCACGCCGCCGGCAACATGTCCGATGAGGAGTTGCACGAGTTGGAATGCGTGGCCTGCCCCTCGGCCGGGGCCTGCGGCGGGCAGTTCACCGCCAACACGATGGCGACGGTCAGCGAGGCGATCGGCCTCGCGCTGCCCGGCTCGGCCGGATCGCCGGCGCCCTACGAGGAGCGCGACCGCTTTGCCGTCGAATCCGGCCGCGCCGTGATGGCGCTGCTGGAGAGCGGCCTGCGCCCGCGCGACATCGTCACCCGCCGCTCGTTCGAGAACGCCGCGGTGGTGGTGGCCGCGACCGGTGGCTCGACCAACGCCGGGCTGCATCTGCCGGCGATGGCGCACGAGGCGGGCATCCGCTTCACCATGGACGACGTGGTGGAGATCATGCGCCGCACGCCGTACATCGCCGACCTGAAGCCGGCGGGGAAATACGTCGCCTTTGACGTCCACAAGGTCGGCGGCATCCCGGTGATCCTGAAGGCGCTGCTCGACGGTGGCCTGCTGCATGGCGACTGCATGACGGTTGCCGGCAAGACGCTGGCGGAGACGCTGGCGAACGTCGTGTTTCCCGAGAACCAGGACGTGGTCTATCCGGTGTCGCGCGCGCTGTCGCTGACAGGCGGCGTGGTCGGCCTGAAGGGCAATCTGGCGCCCGACGGGGCGATCGTGAAAGTCGCCGGGATGCACGACCTTCGCTTCGAGGGCACCGCGCTGTGCTTTGATTCCGAGGAGGAGGCATTCGCCGCGGTGCAGGCCCGCGCCTACAAGGCGGGCGACATCATCGTCATCCGCTACGAGGGGCCGAAGGGCGGTCCCGGAATGCGGGAGATGCTGTCGACGACCGCGGCGATCTATGGCCAGGGCATGGGCGAGCAGGTGGCGCTGATCACCGATGGCCGCTTCTCCGGCGCGACCCGCGGCTTCTGCATCGGCCATGTCGGGCCGGAGGCGGCGGTCGGCGGCCCGATCGCGCTGCTGCGCAACGGCGACAGGGTCGTGATCGACGCCGGCAAGGGCACCATCGACGTGCGGCTGCCGGACGCCGAGTTGGCCGCGCGGCGCGCCGCCTGGACCCCGCGCAAGACCGACTACAACAGCGGCGCGCTGTGGAAGTACGCGCAACTGGTCGGCCCGGCGCATCTGGGCGCCCTGACGCACCCGGGCGGGGCGGCGGAGACGCACTGCTACGCCGACATCTGAGGGGCGCCCTCATGCGACGGATTGCCGCCGCGCCACGAACGCGTCCCGCCGCCCCCGGCGGGCGGATCACCTGGGAACCAGGCCAGCCGCCTCGATATGCCTGGAGATTCATCAAATTAGCGTCTAATTACCATTAAAAGACGCTTGCATAACGCTAAGATTGCCTTAAACTTATATTGCTTTGGGTTCATTTAGTGCAAGTAAGGAGACT
>JBDTFI010000311.1:0-7339 GCA_039938035.1 Acetobacteraceae bacterium
CATCCTGTCTTCCCCCTCTGCTTCGCCGGCCGTTCCTATGGAAGGCCGCCGGGTTGTCCGCAAACGACAAATCGGTAGTCTCGAAATGAGGAGAACTCATGCGCCTGCCGCCGCTCAATCCGCTGCGCGCCTTCGAGGCGGCCGCCCGCTGCGAAAGCTTCACCCGGGCCGCCGAGGAGCTGTACGTCACCCAAGGCGCCGTCAGCCGCCAGGTCAAGGCGCTCGAGGAGCATTTCGGCTTTACCCTGTTCGACCGCACGCCGACCGGCGTGGTCCTGAGCCTCAGCGGACGCGCCTTTGCTGCCGCGCTGACCGACGCTTTCGCCGCAGTGGCCCAGGCGGCGGATGAGCTGGTGCTGGCGCGGACCCACACCGTGCTGACGATCCGCGGTTACACCACCTTCCTGGTGCGCTGGCTCATCCCTGTCCTGGGGGCCTTCCAAGCGTGCCATCGCAATATCGAGGTACGGCTCGAAGCGGCCGCCGATCCGGTGGATTTCCATCGGCACGCCGCCGATATCGGCATCCTCTATGGCCACGGCGCGTGGCCCGGCCTCGACGCCGACCTGCTGTTTCAGGACGAGTTGTTCCCCGTTTGCAGCCCGGCGCTACGCGAGGGCGAGACGCCGCTGCGCCGGCCGGAGGACTTGGCGAACCATACCCTGCTGCATCTGAACCAACGCCGCCGGGACTGGCCGGCATGGCTGTCCGCCGCCGGCTGTCCGGAAATTACGGCGGGCGCGGATTTCTTCCTGGAAGACCTCAGCGTCGTCTATCAATGCGCGATCGAGGGCATGGGCGTCGCCATCGGCCAGCGCGCCTATCTGCGCGAGGAGTTGGCGAGCGGACGGCTTGTGGTTCCGTTCGATACCGTCCTGCGCCGCCGGGCCGGCTACTTTCTGGTGTGTCCCACCGACCGCGCGGACGTCACCAAGATCCGCGTCTTTCGGGACTGGCTGCGCGAGAGGCTGGCGGCCCCGCCATGACCTGCGCTCATAAGGGCGCCCACAAATAGTCCTTTGACGTTCCCTCGCGCGGCCCGCACCTTGCCGCCGACCAGCGCGCGGGCGGACAAATGTTGTTGCTCGAACACGATGCGAAGACCCTGCTTGAAGCCGCCGGCGTGCCCGTGCCGTCGGGCTGGCTGGCCGACCGCTCAGGCGATCCCGTTTCCATGCCCGGCCCCTGGATCGTCAAGGCACAGGTTCCGATCGGCGGGCGCGGCAAGGCCGGTGGCATCCGCGCCGCCGAAACCCAAGACGACGTCGCCGCCCACGTTGCCGCCATGATCGGCATGACGCTCAAGGGCCATCCGGTCCGCGAATGCCGGATCGAGCGGCGCGTCGCCGGCGCCGAAGCCTATCTCAGCCTCGCCGTGGACCCGGAAGGCGCCGGCATCCGCTTGCTCGTCTCCGCGACCGGCGGCATCGAGATCGAAGCGCTGCACGAAGCCGGCTCGGTCGTGCGCTCGGCCCTCGCCGCGCCCGACCGCGACAGCGTCATGACGGCGTTCGCAGACCTCGCCGACAGGATCCCGCCCATGCACCGCGCAATGATGCGCGATGCCGTGTCACGTCTCGCCGAAGCGTTCTTCCGCTACGAGGCGACGCTGCTTGAGATCAATCCGCTCTTCCTCACTGCCGACGGCTGGATCGCGGGCGACGCCAAGATGATCCTCGACGCCGACGCCGCGCCGCGCGTTCCGGCGATGGGGGCGCTGATCCGCGATCGTCGTGCCGCCTACCCCGAGACCTTCCTCAAGCTCACCGAAGGCTTCGACTTCGCGGCGATGGATCAGGCGGGTCGGGTCGGCATGGTCACGACGGGCGCCGGCCTCAGCATGATGCTGATCGACGAGCTTACCGCGCGCGGCCTGCGCCCGTTCAATTTCTGCGACGTTCGCACCGGGCAGATGCGTGGCGATCCACGCCGGCTGATCGACGTGCTGCGCCGGATCAGCGCCGGACCCGCCATCGGCGTCGTGCTGGTCAGCGTGTTCGCCGGCATCACCCATCTCGGCGAGTTCGCGACCCTGCTGGTCGCCGCGATGCGCGCGGTGCCGGAACTGCGGGTCCCGGTGATCGCGCGCATCATCGGCAATGGGTTCGACGACGCATGCCGGATCATCGGGGAAGCCGACCTCCCCATCATCATCGAACCCGACCTCGACCGCGCCGTGGGCGAGGTCGCTCGGCACCTGGAGGCGTAAGCGGTGCACCTCGACATCGACGCCGCCACGCCTGTTCTCATCCAGGGCATGACCGGGCGCATGGGCCGCTCGCATACGCGGTTGATGCGCGCCTACGGCACCAACATCGTCGCCGGAACCTCCAGCGCGCCGGACCGCGCTCTCGACGGTATTCCGCTTTTTCCGACCTGCGTGCGGGCCGTCGCCGCCACCGGCGCGTGGGCAAGCGTCGCGATGGTGCCACCGCTGTCCGTCCTCGCCGCCGTCGAGGAGGCGATCGAAGCGGGCGTCCGTCTGATCGTCACCATCGCGGAGGGCGTCCCCGTCCACGATGCCTTGCGCGCCCGTCGCGCCGCGCGCGAAGCCGGTGCGACCTGGATCGGCGCCTCCACGCCCGGCCTTTGCATCCCGGGCCAGATCAAGCTCGGCTTCCTCCCCGACGTCGCGCTGCGTCCCGGCCCGCTCGGCGTCATGTCGAAAAGCGGCACGCTGTCCTACGAGGTCTGTTACCGGCTGGCGCAGCGCGGCATCGGCCAGAGCGCCTGGATCGGCGTCGGCGGGGATCAGGTGAAGGGCACGCGCTTCGCCGAGGTTCTGCCGTTCTTCGCGGCCCGGCCCGACACCAGGGCACTTCTCGTCGTCGGCGAGATCGGCGGCACCGAGGAGGAGGAGCTGGCCCGCACGATCGCGGCGAGCGGCTATACGAAACCCGTCTTCGCCCTCATCGCCGGGGCGACCGCGCGCGAGGGCCTCACGATGGGTCACGCCGGGGCCCTGGTCCACGGCACCTCGGGCACCATCGCGTCGAAGCGCGCCGCGCTGGAGGGCGTCGGCGCGCGCGTCTTCGACAGCATCGGCGGGATCGTCGAGGCGATCAGCCGAGACCTGTTGCCATGACCGCTTGGTACGAGGACGACCCGATTGCCGAGCAGCTCGCCGCTGCGCTGAACGCACAATGAAACAAAGCGGGAGAAGCATCCATGACGAAGCATCGCCTTAGCCGAGCCGGCGCATTGGTATCCACGGCGCTGGCCCTCGGTCTCTCGGCCGGCATCGCCCACGCGCAGCCTGCCCCCACGGAGCTGAAGATCGGCCATCTCTATGCGAGCAGCGGACCGATCGCCAGCACTTCCATGCCGGTCTATGACGGGCTGAAGCTCTGGGTCGCCGAAGTGAACGGCCAGGGCGGCGTGTTCGTGAAGCCGTTCAACAAGCGCATCCCGATCCGCCTGATCGCCTACGACGACCAGAGCAGCACGGCCACCGCGACCACGCTGACCAACCAACTCATCACCCAGGACAAAGTGGACATCCTCGTCGGGGACACGAGTTCAGTAATGACGTCGGCCGAGGTACCGGTCGCCCGCGAGCACAAGATCCTCCTGTTCAACCCCAGCGGCACCGGCGCCACCTTGTTCAGTGCCGACAACCCGTATGTCGTCCTGTGTGCCGTACCCGCGTCCATCGTGTGGCCCCGCTATCTTGCCGAGTTCCTCGCCGACGACGCTGCGAAGGCGGGCGTGCATCGTATCGCGCTTCTTTACGCCACCAACGATTTCACCGGCCCGCACGCCGATACGCTACGCAAGTTCATCAAGGCGAGCGGCGACAAGTTGCAGATCGTCTATGACCAGGGCGTGCCGACCAGCACCACCGCCTACACCGTGCCGATCAACAACATCGCCGCCGCGCATCCCGATGCCGTCATCGAACTCGGTTTCCCAGGCAACGACATCGCCTTCATGCGCAACCTCCAGGATACCGGGCAGAATTTCCGGATGCTGTTCACGATCTATCCCGGACTGGAGACCGCCCTGCTGGAGAAGAACGTCGGCAAGGAGGAATTGCAGGGCGTCTTCACCTACGTGACCGGCGCGGCGATCGACTACACGCCAAACGTCGGCATGACGCTCGCGCAGTTTCGTCAGGCGTGGGACAAGAGCTTCGCCAACAGCGGCGACGAGTTCGGCTGGAACTCGGTCGTCGGCTACACGACGGGGCTGGTCGTGCAGCAGGCGCTGGCGAACACCGACAGCATGGCCCAGCTCGACCTCCGTAAGGCGGTGTTCGCCCAATCCGGGAAGCTGAAGACGCTGGATGGCACGTTCGCGTTGGACGAAAAGGGCGAGCAGATCGGAGAGATCACGCCGATTGGCCAGATGCAGGCGGACGGGCACGGCGGCCTGGCGCTCAAGATCGTCTATCCGCCGGAAGACGCGAACGCGACGCCGACGTTTGGCAAACCCTGATCAAGCCGACGAGAAACCCAAGGAGGGTTTTGTGGAAGAGGAGCTGCTCTGCCGGACCGAAGATCGCGTCAGAGTGATCACGATAAACCGGCCCGAGCGCCTGAACGCGCTGACAGCCGTCATGATGCGCGGTTTGGTGGCAATGCTGGCCGACTGCGCCGTGGACGAGACGGTCGGCTGCGTCGTCATCACCGGAGCGGGCCGTGCTTTTTGCGCCGGCGGCGACGTTCAGGTGCAGGCAGCCTCGCCGGCAGATGTCAACCTGGGGACACCGGAGCGCCGGGCCGATGATCTGCGTACGGCGATGGAAGCCGCGCGATGGCTGCACGAGATGCCGAAGCCCAGCATTGCGATGCTGAACGGCGTGGCCGCCGGCGCCGGATTCTCGCTTGCATTGGCTTGCGATCTGCGCATCGCCGGCGAGAGCGCGCGAGTAACCACCGCCTTCGCCAAGGTCGGCCTGTCCGGTGATTTCGGCGGAAGCTGGTTCCTGAGCCGATTGATCGGGTCGGCCCGCGCGCGTGAGTTGTATTTTACCTCGGATATACTCGACGCGCGCCGGATGGAGGCACTCGGCATCGCCAACCGGATGGTGCCCGACGACGAGCTTGGACGGGAGACCATGGCGCTTGCCACACGCTTCGCGAACGGACCTTCCGTGGCGTGGCGCTACATGAAGCGCAATCTGAATCTCGCCGAGCACAGTGATCTGGCGGCAACTCTGGACAGCGAAGCGTTCGGGATGATGCGTTGCCGTCAAACCGAAGACCACAAGGAAGCCGCGCAGGCCTTCATGGAAAAGCGAGCACCCATATTCAAAGGACGGTGATTGCACTCTCGCGTTAGAACCGGCGTGCACGTGATACGCGCCATGACTCAGTCATGCTCCTGGTCAGACGCATTGCTCGACAAATCCCGCCTCAGTTGGGCCTTGTCGAACTTGCCAAATCGGGTGCGCGGCAGCTTAGGAACGAAGTGAACCTCTTTGGGCACTTTGTAGCCTCCCAGCTCCGTCCTGCAACACGAAATAAGATGGCTTTCAGAGCCGGTGAATCCTGGCCGCAGGACCACGGCCGCATGGACGGCTTCCGTCCATTTGATATCCGGCATGCCCAGGACAGCGCATTCGAGAACTTCTGGTTGTTTATAGAGTACCTGTTCTACCTCGCTGGGATATACGTTGAATCCGCCCGTCTTGATCATGTCTTTTCGGCGGTCGACTACGTAAACAAAGCCGTCCGCGTCAATTTTTCCGATGTCGCCGGTGAGGAACCATTTGCCGGCGAAAGTATCACGTGTCTCTTCGGGCTTTTCCAGGTAACCAGTCGTAATCTGCGGCCCGGCAAGCCCGATCTCTCCGGTTTCCAAGCCGCTTGTCGGGTTGCCACAATCATCCAGTATGGCGAGTTCGATGTTCTTACCGGGTTTGCCGACGGATTCGTGCTTTCCGGCACTCATGTCGGACGGTAAGAGGAAAGTCACCGGCCCGGCGGCTTCGGTCAGTCCGTAAATGTTGCCGATGACCTCGCCAAAGACGGCACGAGCGCGCCGGTAGGGTGGTGACCTGAGCCCCTTCTTCCCTCCACTCAAAAGTAGAGTCCTTGGTTGCCGTCACGCCCATCGTGCCGGTGTTTCTCGGTTCGGTCGAGCGCTGTTTCTCCGTCCCGGCCGTCTTCGTCCAAGCCGTCGCGCGCAGTCCGGGTCAAGCCTGGCCGCAGGCCACCGGCGAAGCTGGCGCGCAGCGGGCTTGACGCGGGCGAGCACGGCGGCAGCCTGATCGAGGCCGGTGTCCGACCACTCAACGCCGAGTGCGGTCGGACTTCGTTGTAGTCAGCCCGCCACGCCGCCAGCACCGCGCGCGCCTGCCGCAGCGAGGTGAACACGGTCTCGTTCAAACATTCGTCGCGCAGCCGCCCGTTGAAGCTCTCCACGAAGGCGTTCTGCGTCGGCTTGCCGGGTGCGATGTAGTGCCAAGCAACGCCGCGCTCCTGCGACCAGCGCAGTATGGCGACGCTGGTCAGTTCGGTGCCGTTGTCGCTCACCACCGTCGCCGGATAGCCGCGCCGCGCGGCGATCGCGTCCAGCTCGCGCGCGACGCGCTGGCCGGACAACGACGTGTCCGCCACCAGCGCCAGGCATTCGCGGGTGAAGTCGTCCACCACGCACAACATGCGGAACCGGCGGCCGTCGGACAGCGTGTCGGACACGAAATCCAGCGACCAGCGCTGGTTCGCTGCTTGCGGCAGCGCAATGGGCGCGCGCGTGCCGAGCGCCCGCTTGCGCCCACCGCGACGACGCACCTGTAGCCGCTCCTCGGCATACAGGCGCCGCAGCTTCTTGTGATTCATGCGCAAGCCCTCCCGTCGCAGCAGCAACCCCAGCCGCCGGTAGCCAAACCGGCGCCGTTCGCCCGCCAGCGCGCGCAACCGGCCGCGCACAGCCTCATCGTCGCCGCGGCGACGGCGGTAGCGGATCGCCCCCCGGTCCGTCCCAATGACCAAACACGCCCGACGCTCGCTCACCGCGTGATCCGCACGCAGGTGGGCAACGACCTCACGCCGTGCGGCGGGCGTCACCATTTTTTTGACGCGACATCCTTCAGCATCGCGTTGTCCAGCATCGCATCCGCCAGCAGCTTCTTCAGCCGCGTGTTCTCGGCCTCCAGCAACCGCAGCCGCCGCGCCTCCGATACATCCAGGCCGCCGAACTTCGCCTTCCACTGGTAGAACGTCGCTGGGCTGATCCCGTGCTTGCGGCAAACATCAGCCGTTTTCGCCCCAGCCTCCTGCTCGCGCAGCACGCCGATGATCTGCGCCTCCGTGAACCTCGATGTCCGCATCCGTCCGCCTCCTGATCGGGCAGACTCTACTCAAAACCGGAGGAGTTTTCGGGGCTCAGGTCA
>JBDTFI010000312.1:0-4898 GCA_039938035.1 Acetobacteraceae bacterium
ATCGACGTCTATCGCGCCTCCGGCGCCGGCGGGCAGCACGTCAACAAGACGGAAAGCGCGGTGCGGATCACCCATTTGCCCACCGGGATCGCGGTGGCGATGCAGGAGGAGAAGAGCCAGCACAAGAACCGCGCGAAGGCCATGAAGATCCTGCGCGCGCGTCTCTATGAGCAGCAACGCGCAATGCTGCACGCGACCCGCGCGGCCGATCGCAAATCCCAGGTCGGGACCGGGGACCGCAGCGAGCGTATTCGCACCTATAATTTCCCGCAGGGTCGGGTGTCGGATCATCGCATCAACCTGACGCTCCATAAGATCGACCGCGTCGTGGCCGGCGAGTTGGACGAATTCATCGACGCGCTGACCGCCGAGGATCAGGCCGCGCGCCTCGCGGCCGACGAATGACGGCGCGCGAGGCGCTGCGCGTGGGCGCCGAGCGTCTCCGGGCCGCCGGGATCGATAGTCCAAGGCTTGAGGCTCGGCTGTTGCTCGGCCACGCGCTTCACCTCGGCCAGCCTTCGCTGCTCGCCGCGCCCGAGGCGACGGTGGCGTCGGAACCCTACCTCGCCCTGCTCGCTCGCCGCGCCGCGCGCGAGCCCCTCGCCTTCATCCTCGGCGTGCGGGAGTTCTGGAGCCTTCCCTTCGAGGTTTCGCCGGCCACCCTCATCCCCCGCCCCGAGTCGGAGACCGTGATCGAGGCCGCGCTGTCCTTGTTTCCTGACCGCGCCTCGGTGCGCCGCGTCCTCGACCTCGGCACCGGGACCGGCTGTCTGCTGCTCGCCGCGCTAAGCGAGTTTCCGGCGGCATTTGGCGTCGGTGTCGATCGCGCCCCCGAAGCCGCCGCCCTGGCGCGGCGCAACGCGGCCCGGTTCGGGCTCGCCCATCGGGCCGCGTTCCTCGCCGGTGACTGGGCCCGCACGATCGATGGACGCTTCGATCTCGTCCTGTGCAACCCCCCGTATATACCGCGTGCGGAGATCCCGGCCTTGATGCCCGAAATCTCTTGCCACGAGCCGGCGGGTGCGCTGGACGGCGGGTGGGACGGGCTCGATGCCTATCGGCGGCTTCTGCCCGAACTGGCCCGGCTGCTCGTCGCGGGCGGGGCGGCGGTGCTGGAAATGGGACAGGGTCAGGCGGATACCCTCGTGGCGTTGGCGGCGAGGGTCGGGCTCACCACATCCACCATGACTGACCTGGCGGGTATTCCCCGGGTGCTTGTCTACCGCGCGCTGCCATGAAAAAACCGTTTGGCAGCGGCTGTTGGGAAGCGTAGCTTGCTGCCCGTGGCAAGGGTCGTGGCCGAACGTGGCCGTCGCCCTTGTGCCCGGCCTCGTGAGATCGAGGGGTTGGGCGCCGGCCACAGCCAAAGTCGATTGGTTATGAAGCCTGACCGCGGATGCGGCCGGAACGCGCGCGAAATCCTCGCCACGCGATCCGGCTTCTCCGGGTGGGCAACGGAAAGGTGCGACGGCACAGCATGAACATCAAACGTCAGCGTGGTCGTGGTTATCGTCCTGGTCCGGGCGGCAGCGGCGGGGGTGGCGGCGCTCCGATGCGCCATCAGGGCGGGAATGTCCCGCTCAATCGCAACCACGTCTTCGACAGCAGCGGACCCGATATGCGGATGCGCGGCACAGCGCAGCAGCTGTTCGAGAAATACTTGCAGATGGGGCGAGATGCGACGAGCGGCGGTGATCGCGTGATGGCGGAAGGCTACTTCCAGCACGCCGAGCACTATTTCCGCATCATCAACGCGATGAACCAGGCAGTCCAGCAGACCCAGCCGAACGGCCAGCAGAACGGCCAGCCTCAGCAGCAGCCACGCCGGCAGTACAACGGCGAGGAGATCGTCTCGGCGACCGACGATGCCGAGGACGGCACCGAGGCCGAGCAGCCCCCCGGCACCGGCGAGCAGCCGACGAGCCGCGACATCCCTATCGCCGCCGCGCCGCCCGAGGGCTAAGCGGCGTCCAGCGCCGCCCGCAGGGCCGCGCCCGCCGATCCGGTGACGAGGCGGCGGCGCAGGAACAGGTCGATCAGGACGAGATTGACGTTGAACTTGAAGTCGTCCGTCTCGCGAACGGTGACGAGAACCTGAGTGAGCGGCCATAGCGCGAAGCTCTCCACCTCGCCATCGGCGGCGCGGGGCAGGAAGTCGGCGGGCACGGTCAGGTCGTAGCAGCGCAGGATGTCGCGGCGCAGCCCCTCGGGACGGTCCATCGCGTAGGTGATGGCGCCGACCAGCATGGCTTGCCGGGCGAGCGCCGCCGGGATCGCCGCCTCCTCTGCCGCCTCCTTCACCACCGTCTCGTCCGGCGTCAGTCCGGTCGGCACGCCGCCGGCCACGATGTGGTCGAGCTTGCCAGGGTCGAGCGCCTTGTCGGCGGCCCGACGGGCGACCCAGAGATGCGGGCCGTCCGCCCGCTCCACCAGCCCGTTCACGTGGACGCCGACCGCCTCGATCCCGAGCACGGGCAGGGCGCCGCGATCGACGCGGGCCAGCACCGGCCCGTCGGGGCGAACGCGCACGTCGAACGCCTCCCCGCGCCAACGGCTCAGGCCCCGCCTGGCCAGCGTCCGCGCGATCCGTTCCAGCGATTCCGGTTCGGTCAGGCGAAGCCCGTGCTCCGTCACGGCGATCTCGGGAAAGCCGCGCATTGCCTCGGCGGCGGCCGGATCGACCCATCCCACCAGCGCCTCACCGATCCTCAACGCGACCCGCTCGCCCGGCAGGCGCGCGTCGCGGCAGGCGTTGATGTGGCGGAGAAATCCGGTGACGTCGGTTGAGGTTTGCAATGCTCGCCTTTCCAAGGGGTGCCCCAGGTGCCACATCCCGCCTCATGCCACCACCGCCTCCAACCCTCGGAGCCCCGCGGCGCTCCGCGTTCGGGACCATCGGATCGCTGTTGCCGTACCTCTGGCCCAAGGGCGACTGGAACGCGCGCTTCCGGGTGGTCGTCGCGATGGTGCTGCTGCTGGCGGCGAAGGGTGCGACGGTTTACGTGCCGATCATCTATAGCCGCGCGGTCGACGCGCTCACACCCCATCTCGGCCGCGGGACGGGGCAGGCGGCGATGCTGGCGGTGCCGACGGCGCTGATCATCGCCTACGGCGTGCTACGAGTCTGCTCGCAGGGCTTCGGGGAGCTGCGCGACGCCGTGTTCGCCTCCGTCCAGCAGCGCGCCGCGCGGCAGGTCGCGTTGCAGACCTTCGAGCACCTGCACGAATTGTCGCTCCGCTTCCATCTCGATCGCCAGACCGGCGGGCTGTCGCGGGTCATCGATCGCGGCACCGCGGGCATCCAGTCGGTGCTGCGGCTCGCCGTCTTCAACATCATCCCGACCCTGGTGGAGATGCTGACCGTTACCGGCGTGCTGTGGGCGATATTCGACTGGCGCTTCGCGGTGCTGACGTTCGGCGCGGTGTCGATCTATCTCGGCTTCACGCTCGGTTTCACCAATGTCCGCGTGCGGATCCGGCGGACCATGAACGACACCGACAACGAGGCGCGAAGCCGCACGGTGGACAGTCTGCTGAACTACGAGACCGTGAAGTATTTCGGCAACGAGGCGCTGGAGGCGAGGCGCTTCGATTCAGCACTTGCCCGCTACGAGCGCGCCGCCGTCAGCAGCCAGGTTTCGCTGAATATGCTCAATCTGGGTCAGGCGGGGATCATCGCCGTCGGGCTCGCCGCGATCATGCTGCTTGCCGCTGCCGGCGTCGCGCGTGGGCAGATGACAGTGGGCAAGTTCGTGCTGGTGAACACCTACATGATGCAACTCTACCAGCCGCTGAACTTCCTCGGCTTCGTCTATCGGGAGGTGAAGCAGGGCCTGGTCGACATGGAGCAGATGTTCCGGCTCCTGACCGTGCACCCGGAGGTCGCGGATCGACCCGGTGCGGCCGCGTTGATCGCGAACCGTGGCGAGGTACGGTTCGAGGACGTGCGCTTCGGCTACCGGCCCGATCGGGCGATCCTTCGCGGCGTGGATTTCACCGTGCCCGCCGGCGCCAAGCTCGCGATCGTCGGCCCGACCGGGGTCGGCAAATCGACCATCAGCCGGTTGCTGTTCCGCTTCTACGACGTGACCGGCGGGGCCATCCTGATCGACAATCAGGACATCCGCGACGTGACGCAGGCGAGCCTGCGCGCCGCCATCGGCGTGGTGCCGCAGGACACCGTGCTGTTCAACGACACGATCCGCTACAACATCGCCTACGGCCGCCCCGGTGCCGCCCAGCACGAGATCGAACGCGCCGCCCGGCTGGCGCAGATCCACGATTTCGTCGCGAGCCTGCCGGAAGGCTACGAGACGCGGGTGGGCGAGCGGGGCCTAAAACTCTCGGGCGGCGAGAAGCAGCGGGTGGCGATCGCGCGCACCATCCTGAAGGACCCGCGCATCCTGATCCTCGACGAGGCCACCAGCGCGCTCGATACCCACACCGAGCAGGACATCCAGGCGGCGCTCGGGGCGGTGGCGCGGCACCGGACCACGCTGGTCATCGCCCACCGCCTTTCCACGGTGGTGGACGCCGACGAGATCCTGGTGCTGGCGGACGGCCGCGCGGTCGAACGGGGCAGCCATGCCCGGCTTCTGGCGCTGGGCGGCCTCTATGCCCGCATGTGGGCACGGCAGGCCGAAGAAGCACCGGCCGAGGCGGTGCTCGCAAAATGACCGATAAGCACGACGTTCTCGGCCCGGCGGGGTTCAATGCGGCTGTGGCCGCGCTATCTCTGAGGAAAGGGAGGTCGCCCGATGCAGCCGCAGCTCATGGCCGATGCCACGCCGAGCCTGGATGACGAGATCCCTGCCGAGCTGAGCCACGCCGGCGCGGTCGTCGACAAGTCCATCGAATACATGTTGGGCCAGAGCATCGGTCCGCTCTCCATCGCCTCC
>JBDTFI010000313.1:0-2522 GCA_039938035.1 Acetobacteraceae bacterium
GGGAGATTCCCGAGAAGGAGCCTTCCAAGTAGATGGCGCAGCCAATCTCTAGGAGGTTCATCGAGGCAGACCGCCAATCTGAATTCTCGGAGTCAGTGCAAGCGATTTCGCTGTGGCCGCCGGAGAAGGACGACCGCGTCTGTATAGAGAAATTCCCAAATCGGCCGGTAAGTGCCGCCCTGGCGTTTGCAACAGAATCCTGATTCTGTGAGGGCCCGGCGATTCACCGGGAAGAGTTGGTCCAACCCGCGGAGCGACAGCATATGACAAAAGAGACCGCCTCGGCGGAGGCAAGCGGCTCGGATGGCAACGGACGATGGGGGGCGTCGGCGCCGATCCGCTATCCTGATCCTAACATTGTGGTGCTCGATCCGCGCTTCCAGCCGCTCGTTCTCGGCCACGCGGCGATCGAGCGGATCGCGACTGGCTGCCGCTTCACCGAGGGGCCGGTGTGGTTCGGCGATTTTCGCCAGCTTCTGTTCAGCGACATCCCGAACGACAGGCTGATGCGTTGGGACGAGGAAACCGGCGCAGTCGCTCTGTTCCGCAAACCCGCCGGGCACCCGGATGGCAACACGCGTGACGGGCAGGGGCGGCTGCTGACGTGCGAGCTGGGGACAAGGCGCCTGACCCGCACCGAACTCGACGGCACCCTGCGCGTGCTCGCCGACCATTTCGAGGGCAGGCGACTGACCGGCCCCAATGACGTCGTCGTGAAATCCGACGGCTCGATCTGGTTCAGCGACAACGGCGCCGGTATCCGTGGCAATTACCTCGGCGACAAGGCGCCGCAGGAGCTGCCGTTCCGTGTCTATCGGATCGACGGTACGACCGGGGAGATGACCGTCGCTATCAGCGAGATGGAGCGGCCGAACGGCCTGTGCTTCTCGCCCGACGAGTCGAAACTCTATGTCGTGGATACGCCATCCGGGCCCAAGACGGTGCATGTCTACGACGTGGCCGAGGATGGCCAAACGCTGCGCAACGGGCGTGTGTTCTTCGACGCGAGGCCGGGTTACGCCGACGGCGTCCGGTGCGATACCGACGGCAATGTCTGGTGCGGCTTCTCCGGCGGTGAGGGCCAGGATGGGGTCGCCGTGTTCGCGCCGGACGGGACGCCGATCGGACGCATCCTGCTGCCGGAGCGGTGTGCCAATCTCTGCTTCGGCGGCCTGAAGCGCAATCGGCTGTTCATGACAGCGAGCCAGTCCGTCTACGCCCTTTTCGTTGAAGCACAGGGCGTCCCCGGCGGGTAGGCGCGGCACACTCTACTTCACCATCGGCATTGGGCCCTGGTTCCGATGATGTGCGCCCGCCTGGTCCGCCATCGCAGAGCCGGTTGGTCGCCAGCGTTGCCGCGCAACTGCCGCCGATGGCGGGGATCGAACGCGTCAATCCCTGAAATATCGCGCTGCGTTCGTGCGCTGCTTCCTGGCCTATCCGGCGCGCAACTGACGGATAAATCCGGCCCAGCGATCCAGTATGGGCAAGATTTGATCCACGCCCTCGGCAGGCAAGCTGACGTTCACCCGGGAGGCCCCGAGGTCGCGGAATCCCCGCAACTGGGCAAGGTCTTCCGGGCAACCGCCGATGGTCACCGGCAATGAATGCGGATCACGCCCCGCTTCGGATACCATCTGGTGGAAGCGAGGCATGTACTCGTCCGGCTTGCCGCTGCTCGCGTTCGGAAACCATCCGTCGCCGTAGCGGATCGCGCGCCGCGCTGCCCAGGGAAAGGCGCCGCCAACGAGGATCGGGGGATGCGGCTTCTGCGTGGGCTTGGGCCAGGTCTGCATCGTCGGGACCTTGACGATCTCGCCGTTGTATTCCGCTGTCGACTTGGTCCAGATTTCCTTCATCGCCTCGATCTGCTCACGCATCTTCTTCATGCGGGTGGCGAAGACGGTGCCGTGGGCTTCGATCTCCTCGACATTCCAGCCGCCGCCGATGCCGAACAGAAACCGCCCGCCGCTCACCTGATCGATCGAGGCGACCAGCTTCGCCGTCTGGATCGTATCGCGCTGGATGACCAGGCAGATCCCGGTGGCGACCTTGAGCGTCTTGCTGGCCGCCGCGGCGGCCGTCAGGGTGACGAATGGGTCCATCACGTCATAGTACCGCTTCGCCAGTTCACCACCGCCGGGTGGCGGGGTGCGCCGGGGCACCGGAATATGTGAGTGCTCCGCCGCCCACAGCGAGTCGAAGCCACGCTCCTCGAGCGCGACCGCGAGTTCGGCTGGAGAGATCGAGTAGTCGGTGAAGAAGATCGAAGCGCCGAATTCCATGGTTGCGTGCCTTCATTGCTGATGCCGAGGTTTCGCCCTGGCGGCGAGCCTGAATGTGACCAGGATATAGCATGTGGGCGATTGGCCAATGGCAGCGGCGGAGCACTAGCCAAGGTGCCGGGCGCGGCGCGCGATCAGGAGCACGTTGGCGAACGGTGTTCCGCGCCAGCACGGCACGGTGTCGACCGAAAAGCCGCCGTCGGCGAGCCGATCCACGATCGACGCGACCGGACGGGC
>JBDTFI010000314.1:0-3141 GCA_039938035.1 Acetobacteraceae bacterium
AGCCGATCATCTCGCGCAGGAAACCCGCGTCGGAGCCCTTCTCCAGAAGCTCGCGAACGGCGATCTTGTCATCGGTCATCGTGGGGGTCCTTGGGTCAGAGTTGCGTGTTGCAACCCAACCCTACCCGGCGCCGCCGCGGTGACCACCGCTATGGATAAGTAGCCCGCCTGCGCCAGACTCTCGGCGGTCGCTCCGGCGGGCTACTTACCCACAGCTCCTACACCACGGATGGGGGCACGACCGCCGCGAACCCATGCTCACCCTACATCAAGCTACCAAAATGCCACGGCAAGTCGTTACCGGGACAAGCTCGTAGGCCGATCTATAGGCAGGTTCTGGAGCTTGAGCATCCAAACGTCGCAGCCGAGCAAGCTGCGGGATGCTGCTGCTCGATTCGCACGCGCTCCTATGGCTGGTGCGCGGCGATCCGATGAGCCGGGCGGCGCTCGACGCGATCACGGCCGCACAGAGCGACGACAGGCTCTACGCCTTCGCGATCACCGCATGGGAGCTTGGGGGCGCCGTCCGCAAACGCGAGAGGCCGCCAGATCTGCGCATAGGGGCGGATGCCTGGTTTCGGCGGGCATTGCGGCTCACTGGCGCGAGGCTGGCGACCATCACGCTGGCGATCGCCGCCGAGGCGGCTCGCGTGCCTGCCGTGTTTGGCCGCAACGACCCTGGTGACTGCCTCCTCATCGCGACCGCCCATGTACGAGGGCTGGCACTCGTCATCCGAGATGGACCTATCCGGCAGCTCGCGGCGGGGCACCCATCCTGCCTGGCGGCGATCGCTTGCTGAGCTACCCTACCACCCCCTCGCGCCGCAGCCCCGCCACCTCCGCCTCGCTGAACCCCGCCTCTGCCAGCACCGCGTCGGTATCCGCCCCCCGCTCCGGCGCGACGCGTGCCTCGGGCGGGGTGCGGGAGAAGCGGGGCGCCGGGCCGGGTTGCGGCACGCCGTCGATCTCGACGAAGGCGCCCCGCGCCTGGGCGTGCGGATGGTGCGGCGCCTCGGTCATCGACAGCACCGGGGCGAAGCAGACGTCGCTGCCCTCCATGATCGCGCACCATTCCTCGCGCGTGCGGGTGCGGAAGATCGCGACGAGGCGCTCGCGCATCGCGTCCCACCCAGCGGGATCGCGCTGGTCGGGCAACTTCTCCCCCGCCAGTCCGGTCTTCTCCAGCAGCAGCGCGTAGAATTGCGGCTCGATCGAGCCGATCGCGACATGCTTGCCGTCACTCGTCTCGAACACGCCGTAGAAATGCGCGCCGCCGTCGAGCATGTTCTCGCCGCGCTTGTCCGACCACAGCCCGGCGGCGTGCATCCCGTACGCCGCGCCCATCAGCAGGGCGGTGCCGTCGACCATCGCGGCGTCAACCACCTGCCCGCGCCCCGAGCGCGTCGCCTCGAGCAGCCCGCACACCATGCCGAACGCCAGCAACATCCCGCCACCCCCATAGTCGCCCACGAGATTGAGCGGTGCGACCGGCGTCTCCTTCGTGCCGATCGCATACAGAGCGCCGGCCAGCGCGATATAATTGATGTCGTGTCCGGCCGCCTTCGCAAGCGGTCCGTCCTGGCCCCAGCCGGTCATGCGCCCATAGACGAGCTTCGGATTACGCGCGAGGCAGACCTCCGGGCCGACGCCAAGGCGCTCGGCCACGCCGGGTCGGAACGGCTCCATCAGCCCGTCGGCGCGTTCGACAAGGCGCAGCACCAACTCCGTCCCGCCCGGCTTGCTCAGATCGACGGCGATCGAGCGCCGGCTGCGCTCATGGACGCGAAAGCGCGCCTCGCGGACCAGTTGCAGCCCGCCCGGATTGACGCGATCGACCCGGATCACGTCGGCGCCAAGATCACCCAGCATCATCGCCGCCATCGGACCGGGGCCGATGCCGGCGAGTTCGATCAGAGTCAGTCCTGCCAGTGGTCCCATCAGATCACGCCCTCCTCGCGCAGAGCGGCGATCTCGGAAGCGGAGAGACCGAGCCAGCCGCAATACACTTCGTCATTGTGCTGTCCGACGGTAGGGCTGGGAGTGCTCGGCGGCAACGCGACACCGTGCAGGCGCAGCGGCGTGGTCGGCAGCACCACGTCGCCGAACTCCGGGTGATGCACCCGCTCCAGGAAGCCGCGCTCGTGCATGTGCGGATCAGCCATCACCTCGGCGACGTCGCGCACCGGCGCGCACGGAATGCGATGGCGCTTGCAGGCGGCGAACACGTCGTATTTGCCGAAGTCCCGCGTCCAGGACGCGATCAGCGCGTCGGTCTCGGCGATGTTGGCGACGCGCGCCGTATTGGTCGCGAATCTGCTGTCGTCGGCCAGTTCCTCGCGCTCCATCGCCTTCAACAGGTTCCGGAAGTGCTGCTCGGTCACGACGTGGATCGCCACCCACCCGTCCGTCGTCGGATAGGCATTATAGGGCGCGCTGTTGAGCGCGGCCGAGCCGTTGCCCACGCGCGGCGGCACCGCCCCTGTCCGCACGTAGTATTCGAGCGCCGAGCCGAGGGACGCGTACATCGTCTCCTGCATGGCGACTTCCACGAGGCGCCCGCGTCCGGTGCTGGTGCGCTCGAACAACGCGGTCATGATGCCTGCGTACAGATGGATGCCGCCCATCATGTCCACCACGGTCGGCCCGGCCTTGAGCGGTGGCCCGTCGGGCGCGCCGGTCAGGCTCATGGTCCCCGAGGCCGCCTGGATGGTGAAGTCCATCGCCAGGTTGTCGCGATCCGGCCCGCTGATGCCGAACCCGGAGCCGGTGGCGTAGACCAGACGCGGGTTCGCCGCCGCCAGCACGTCGTAGCCGACGCCGAGGTTGTCCAGCGTGCCGGGCGCGAAGTTCTCCAGCAGCACGTCGCCCCGGCGCACCATCTCGAGCAGAAGCTCGCACCCACGCGCGGTCTTGAGGTTCAGCGTTATCCCGCGCTTGTTGGCGTTCAGCATGGCGAAGGAGAAGATCGAGGACTTGCCCGGTTCCGCGCGCCGTCGCAGCGGCTCGCCCTGAAGCGGCTCGATCTTGATGATCGTGGCGCCGGCCTTCGCCATCAGGAGCGTGCAGTACGGGCCTTGGAAAATCTGCCCCAGATCGACGACGGTGATGCCGGCGAGCGGCAGGCTTGGCGCGTCTTGCATC
>JBDTFI010000315.1:0-8097 GCA_039938035.1 Acetobacteraceae bacterium
CCGGCATCGTTATGGTCTGCGTCCCAGAACCCCCTTGTGATCCGCCGCCTACTTCACCTCGACGCCGGCGCCCTGATCCTCGAGCTGCTTGCGGATCTTGGTGGCGTCTTCCTTGTTGACGCCTTCCTTGACCGGCTTCGGCGCGGCCTCGACCAGGTCCTTGGCCTCTTTCAGGCCGAGGCCGGTGATCGCGCGGACCTCCTTGATCACGTTGATCTTCTTGTCGCCGATCGAAGCCAGGATGACAGTGAACTCCGTCTGTTCCTCGACCGGAGCCGCGGCGGCTGCCGCCGGTGCCGCGGCCGCCGCGGCCGGCGCGGCGGCCGAAACGCCCCATTTCTCCTCGAGGAGCTTCGACAGCTCCGCCGCCTCGAGCACCGTCAGGCCCGATAGCTCCTCAACAAGCTTCTGTAGTTCCGCCATTTTCGTGTGACCCCTAATCTAACCCTTGGTTGGTTCCATTCAAGCCGGGCGCGACCCGGCCTGCTCATTTTCTGGGCAGGAGAGCGCGTTCACGCCACCGCCTGTTCCCCCGTCTGGTCCTCGTCCTTGCGCGCAAAGGCGCCGAACACCCGGGCGAGCTGCCCGGCGGGCGCTGCCAGCACACCGGCGATCCGCGTGGCCGGCGTGGCGATCAGGCCGACCAACTGCGCGCGGAGCTGATCGAGGCTCGGCAAGGCGGCGAGCGCCCGCACCCCCTCGAGGTCGAGCACCCGCGTGCCGAGCGAGCCGCCGATCACCACCAGCTTGTCGTTCGCGCGGCTGTAATCGACCGCCGCCTTGGACACCGCGACCGGATCGCGCGCCCAGGCGAGCGCGGTCGGACCGCGCAGCATGGGGCCGATGCCGGTGAACTGCGTGCCTTCGAGGGCGAGCGTCGCCAGCCGGTTCTTCGTGACCCTGAAGGTCGCGCCGGCGGCCCGCATTCGGCGACGCAGATCCGTTGCCTCGGCCACGGTCAACCCCTGATTGCGGGTGACCACGACCATGGACGTCTCGGCGAACACCTGAGCGAGGCCGGCGACGAATTCCCGCTTCTGTTCGCGGTCCATTGACGTCTCCGTGTCTCAGGCCTTTGGCGTGTGGACCGCCAGGGCCGGGTTGCTCAAGACCGCGAATGCGGTCCGGTTCGCCTGCCAGAGAAAGTCGGAACCACCAGGTCGCCCCCTAAAAGGACCAACTGGCTCCCGTCTTGCGCGCGCGGGCCGAAGCCCCTTGGCCCCCCGGGTCAAGCCCGGGGGTGACGTGCGGTCTCGGACAGGTTCGGAAGCGCGTATGCCCCCTGCCCGCCCGCCCCCCAAGGAGGCGGACGTATTCCGTTACGAAAGGCTCGACACGTCCACCCGCACCCCCGGCCCCATCGTGGAGCTGAGCGCGGCCTTCTGCAGGTAGGTGCCTTTCGCGCCCGCCGGCCTCGCCTTGATGATCGCATCGGCGAGCGCGCGCGCATTCTCCAGCAATTGCGCCTGCTCGAAGCTCGCCTTGCCGATACCGGCGTGGATGATGCCGGCCTTCTCGGCGCGGAATTCCACCTGCCCGCCCTTGGCCGCGGTGACCGCGCCCTTGACGTCCATCGTCACCGTGCCGAGGCGCGGGTTCGGCATCAGCCCGCGCGGGCCGAGGATTTTGCCGAGCCGGCCGACGACGCCCATCATGTCCGGAGTCGCGATGCAGCGGTCGAAGGCGATCTCGCCGGCCTGCACCTTCTCGGCGAGGTCCTCCGCGCCCACCACGTCGGCGCCGGCGGCCTGCGCCTCCTCGGCCTTCGGGCCGCGGGCGAACACGCCGACCCGGACCGATTTGCCGGTGCCGTTCGGCAGGCTGATGAGGCCGCGCACCATCTGATCGGCATGGCGCGGGTCGATGCCGAGATTCATCGTCATCTCGATCGTCTCGTCGAACTTCGCGCGGGCGTTGTCCTTGACCAGGCGGATCGCGTCGTCCAGCGCGTAGGATTTCGTGCGATCGACGGCCGCGGCGGCGACTTTCAGGCGCTTGCCCTGCTTCATGGCTCAGCCCTCCACCACGGTCATGCCCATCGAGCGAGCCGAACCGATCAGCATCCGCACCGCCGCGTCCACGTCACCCGCATTCATGTCCTTCATCTTGGTCGCCGCGATCTCCCGCAGCTGCTCCATCGTCACGGAACCGACTGCGCCGCCCTTGCCGGGTGCTGTCGCCCCTTTGGTCAGGCCCGCGGCCTTCTTCAGGAAATAGGTGTTGGGCGGGGTCTTGGTGATGTAGGTGTAGGTGCGATCGCCGAACGCGGTGATGACGACCGGGATCGGCATCCCCGGCTCCAGGTTCTGCGTCGCGGCGTTGAAGTCCTTGACGAAGGCCATGATGTTCAGCCCGCGCTGGCCGAGCGCGGGACCCACGGGCGGCGACGGCGTCGCCTTGCCGGCGGGGATCTGGAGTTTGATGTAGCCGACGATCTTCTTCGCCATCCCTGGTCACCCTTATCGCCAAGGACCGCGGTGCAACCGGCACCGGGCGCCGCTTTGGCGCCCGGATGCCTCCCGCGTTCCGGTGTGAAGCGGGGGCCTTTAGTCGATCCCGGGCGAGGTGTCGAGTCCCCCCTGTCTTTCAGCGCCCGTCACCCTCACCCGCCGCGCCATATTGCACCGGCCTGTGCGTGGCGAGGGCTTGCAATGACCGCGGCGGGCGCTTAAAGATATATGTGCAATGTAGCTTATGGCTCGCAATGCCCTCGATCGGTAACCGAGTATCGCGCTGGACGCCGACAATCTTCGCCTGCGCGCTGGTCAACTTCGTCGCCGCGCAAGCGCTGATCGCCGCTGGCCTCGGTTGGCCGGTGGCGGCCGAGGGGGCGCCGGTCACGTTGATCGACGTGCATTTGCTCACGGTCGGGTGGCTCACGCTTCTGATGTTCGGGGCGTTGTTCCAGTTCGTGCCGGTCATCACGTCGCGCAATCTGCTGACCCAGCACCTCTCGCTCGCCGCGCTCGTACTTCTGGAGTTGGGCCTCGCCTGCATGGTCGGCGGGTTCCTGCTCCTGGGGAGCGGGACGGCGGCTGTGCTCCTGCCGGTCGGAGGCGGCCTCGTCGCGAGCGGCGCGCTGGCCGGGACCGTCAATCTCGCCGTGCCGCTGACCGGCAAGCGGCCACTGCCGCTGAGCGCGCGGTTCGTCCTCGCCGGCCTGGTCTTTCTGCTGCTGACGATCGCCCTCGGGATCACGTTCGGACTGGCGTTGACGGTACCAAGCCTCGGAGCGGCGCTCGCCCCGGTCGTCGCGAGCGGCGTCGAATACCACGCCCTCGCCGGGATCGGCGGCTGGTTCACCCTGACCGCGATCGGCGTGTCCTATGAATTGTTGCCGATGTTCATGCTCGCCCCGCACGATCGCGGCGCCTGGGGCAGTGCGGTGTTGTGGATTGGCGTGGTCGGCTTCGCGATGGCGTTCGGCGCCGGCCTGGCTCCCCTTGCCCTTATCGAGACGATCGGACGAGCCGCGATTGGCCTGGCGCTTGCCCTCTATCTGATCGACGTGGTTCGGCTGTATCGCATCCGGCGGCGGCGGCGGATCGAGTTGCACAATCGGGCGGTCATCGGCGCCTTCGCGTGCCTCGGGCTCGCCCTGCTCGCCGCCGCGGTGGCCACCATAAGCGGCGAACTCGCCGAAGCGGCCCCTCCCCTCCTCGTCTTGCTGCTGTTCGGCTGGCTGAGCGGCCTCGGTCTCTCGCAACTCTACAAGATCGTGCCGTTCCTCGCCTGGCTGTCCCGGTTCGGGCGCCGTCTCGGCACGGGCGCCGTCCCACGGGTGCAGGACCTGGTGAACGAGCCGGCCGCCCTCCCGCTGTTCGCGATCTACTTCGCCGCCGTCACCATCGCCACCGTCGCCGCGTGCCTTGGCCTGACCGCGTTCGTGCGTGGCGCGATGGTGCTGTCGCTCGGCGCGACGCTTCTGCTGGTGCGTGAATACTGGCGCGCCTGGCAGGGCCACTACGTCAGCGCCGGGCATGAGCCCACGGCGCCGTCGCTTCCCTTTGGTCTGGAACGCAAGGAGGCCGCCCGTGTCCGCAGCCACGCCCCTCACGCTTGATGTCCGCGAGGATTTGCGCAACGGCGGCGAACCGCTGCCGGCGATCCTTCAGGCGGTCGGTCAGCTCGAATCCGGCCAGACGCTGCGGCTACTGGCGACGTTCGAGCCGATCCCGCTTTATGCGATGCTCGGCCGGAAGGGGTTCGGCCACGCGGCGACCCGGCATGGCGAAGGGGATTGGGAAATCCTGTTCGCCCCTGGTCAGGAACCGACCGGCAAGAGCCGCAAGACATCGAACGGGGCAGACCGCACGGCGGTGGATACGACCGACTGGCCGCCGGCCACGACGTTCCTCGACAACCGCGACCTGCAACCACCCGAACCGCTGGTCCGCATCCTCGACGCGCTCGAGCATCTGGGTGCCGGCGAGGTCCTGGAGGCCATCAACGAGCGCGAGCCCATCTTTCTCTACCCCGAACTCGAACTGCGCGGCGCCGCGATCCAGGTGCGAAAGCAGGAAGATGGCTCCGTCAAACTGCTGATCCGGCGGGGAGGTTGAGCCGATGCGCGAGGACGCGAAGCTGCCGACCAACGAGACCGTCCGCAATGCCTTGCTGGACGTGATCGATCCCGAATTGGGCTTCAACATCGTCGATCTGGGCCTGATCTACGACATCGTCATCGAGGGACGGACCCTCGAAGTGACCATGACGATGACGACGCCGGGCTGTCCCGCACAGGACTACATCGTGGGTGGCGTCGAGCGCCGGCTTGGCCGCGAGGACGGCGTCACCGGGATCTTCGTCGATGTCGTCTGGGACCCGCCGTGGTCGCCCAGCAAGATGTCGCCCCTCGCGAAGGCGCATTTCCGCATTCGCGAGGACGCCACGTGAGCACGACCACGGCGCCCGACACCGAGGTTGCGGCCATCAATCGCTTGTTCGTGGCGGCGCTGATGGCCCTGGCCCAGGCCGGCGAGACCGAACAGGCATGTCGCCTGGCGGCTCGCGGCTGGTCCGCCCTGCGCCACGTCAACCACCGGGAGGCCGAGCGGTTGAATGCCGCGTTGCACGGTCTTACCCGGCCTCGCTTCACCCAAGACAAAGGAGTCGCTCATGACTGATGCCAAGGTTCTGGATGTACGCTCGCTTATTCCCGCCGAGCGGCATCGCACCATCTTCGACACTTACGGCAAGCTGCCGGCGGGCACGAAGTTCGTCCTGGTGAACGATCACGACCCGAAGCCGCTGTACTACCAGTTCGACGCCGAGCATCACGGCGACTTCTCGTGGCGCTACCTGGAGCAAGGGCCGGAGGTATGGCGGGTCGAGATCGGCCGTCCGAACCCCGCGCAACGAGGAGCGCGATGACCTACGTCGTTACCGAGGCGTGCATCAAATGCAAGTATATGGATTGCGTTGAGGTATGTCCGGTGGACTGTTTCTACGTCGGGGAGAACACGCTCGTCATTCACCCCGAAGAATGCATCGACTGCGGCGTGTGCGAACCGGAATGTCCGGCGGAAGCCATCATACCGGATAGCGACGCACACGCCGCCGATTGGGTCGAGATGAACCGGACCTATGCCCAGCTTTGGCCGAACATCACGCGCAAGGGCACACCGCCGCCCGACGCCGACGAATGGAAGGGCGTAGCGGACAAGTTCCAGCGGTTCTTTTCGCCCAAGCCCGGCGAGGAGGACACTTGAACCACAAAGGCCGTAATCTGCTATGGCACTAGAAAGCCGTAGATGATACAAACCGCACAATCGGCCCGGCAATCCCTCTTCGGGATGCCTGCGCCAGAGTCTTGGTTTGTTGCGGCGGGCTCCGCTCCTGGAACGCTCCACAGAAATGGAGAGTGTCATGCCAACGTCTCGCACCGTTATCGATCTCTCGCATCATAACTCGGTATCGAGTTGGCAGACGGTCAAGGCGGCTGGGATCATTGCCGTGGTCCACAAGGCCACGGAAGGCGTCACCTTTCAAGACCAGCAATATCACGTTCGTCGCGAGGCGGCCAAAGCCCAGAACCTTCTTTGGGGATCGTATCACTTCTCAAGTGGAGACGACCCGCTGCAACAGGTCGAGAACTATCTGACCTTCGCGGCCCCCCAAGCTGATGAGCTTATGTGCATCGACTTCGAGCCGAGCAGTTCCGGCCCGAATATGAGTCTGGATCAGCTGGTCGAATTCGTGGGCCTGATCCACAAGGAGAAGGGCCGCTCGCCGGTAATCTATGGCGGCAGCATGCTGCGGGATGCCACCAAGGGTGTCACCAGTTCACCGATCAGCGCTTGTCCTTTGTGGTATGCGCGCTACGCTGCCTCGCCGTTCGGTGTTCCCGCCCTTTGGAGCACGTTGACGCTCTGGCAATATACTGACGGAAATGCCGGCAACCCTCCGCACGACGTCGCCGGGATCGGATTCTGTGATCGCGACATCTACTTTGGCTCGGACGATGATCTCCACAAGAACTGGCCTCTTACCTGATGTGATGGCCGAGTGAAGAGATCGGGTCGATCGAAACTGTTGGGGGCGCACGCGATTCTATGCGCGGCGATCTGTGCTTGCAGCGTGAGCCACGCCACGTTCGCGAGATCCGTCGTCGTATCGGACGACTCGCAAGGACTGCCTGGCATCGCGATGCTGACGACGGCGATATTGTTCGATTCCGGCTCCCGGCTTCGCAGCATAGGCGATCAACGGTTCATCGTCGAAGCGGACAACCTCCATTGCGATGAACATAATCGCAGGGACTGGGATCCAGCCGACCCGCTTGCCGGTCTGAGCAGCGTGATTTGCCGCGTGAATTCGAACGGTGCGAGGGATACCCGGGCCGGGCAGCGATTCGGAGACGGCCGCACTCTTCTCGCCCTCCTGCAGAAAATTCAACACGCTTCGGCCAGCAACGGAGTCCAGTTCGACGATTGCGCGATGGGTGGATATTGCGGAGCCTTCGTGAAATCCATCCGGTGCACGATCAACACCGCCATCGATCCCGACGAGCACGGCCGCTGGCAATGTGATTTCACCGATGGTCGGTGAAGCCGATCTTCGTTGAGACTTCGTGGGCGAGGCGGCACTCACGCGGGGATGCTTGCCGGTGACCCTCGCGGGTCCGATATAGCAGCGCCTCCCTCGGACCCGCACCATGCCCCAGACCCATCACAGCCGCATCCTGATCGTCGGCGCCGGGCCGGCCGGCTATACCGCCGCGATTTATGCCGCGCGGGCGAGCCTCGCCCCCACCCTGGTCGCCGGCCTGCAGCCGGGCGGGCAATTGATGATCACCACCGACGTGGAGAACTACCCGGGCTTCGCCGAGGCGGTGCAGGGCCCGTGGCTGATGGAGCAGATGGCGGCCCAGGCGGCGCATGTCGGCACCAGGATCGTCGACGACCTGATCGTGGAGGCCGATCTCGGCGTTCGCCCGTTCCGCTGCCTGTGCGATCAGGGCGATACCTACACGGCCGATGCGCTCATCATCGCCACCGGCGCGCAGGCCCGTTGGCTCGGCCTGGCCTCCGAGCGGCACCTGCAAGGCAAGGGCGTGTCGGCCTGCGCCACCTGCGACGGGTTCTTCTTTCGCGGCAAGCGGGTCGTCGTGGTCGGTGGTGGCAATACCGCCGTCGAGGAGGCGCTATACCTCACGAACCTCGCCGAGCACGTCACCTTGGTGCATCGCCGCGACACGTTGCGGGCCGAGAAGATCCTCCAGGCGCGGCTGTTCGCGAACCCCAAGGTTTCGGTCGTGTGGGAGAGCGTGGTCGAGGAGGTGCTGGGGGGCGGCGCGCCGGAGGGCGTGGTGGGGGTGAGGCTGCGCGATGTGAACACCGACGCGGTGCGCGACCTGCCAGCCGACGGGCTATTCGTGGCGATCGGCCACACCCCGAACACCGCGATCTTCGTCGATGCGGTGGCGATGGACGCCGAGGGCTATATTCTGACCGATCCCGGCAGCACCCGCACCTCGATCCAAGGCGTGTTCGCCGCGGGCGACGTGGCGGACAGGATTTTCCGCCAGGCGGTCACCGCCGCCGGCACCGGCTGCATGGCGGCGCTGGAGGCGGAGAAGTGGCTGGCCGGATTGCC
>JBDTFI010000316.1:0-2725 GCA_039938035.1 Acetobacteraceae bacterium
CGCCGTCCAAGCTCGCCAGCACCGCCATCGGCCGCCGGTCCCGCAGCACCGGCGCAAGATCGTCTTCGCCCGAAACTCGCGTCAGGCGCACCTCCAGGAATGCGCATAGCTCCTCTATCGCGTTCGACCACTGCGATCGGTCCTCGACGAGGATCACGGTGGCTTCGCGGACCGGCGCGCGCGTGCTGAAGCCGGGACGATCCAGGCGTTGGTCGAAAATACTATTGTCGATGCTGCTCATTAATCCTCCCGCCGGTTTTGCAAGGTTGACCCTCGCGGTCGGCATCGGGACTGTGCCGAATTTCGCCGCTCCGGCGAAAGTCCGAGTCGCGTCAGTACTTCGTCAAGTTCGCAAATTTCCCGTCAAGGATCGTGAATTCGTGACCAAGCCATCGCCCCCGCGGTCCACGGAGCCATGATCTGCCTCGGAAAAATGCGGAAAGAGGAAATAATACCTGTAGATAGCTAGGTGTGTGGGCCCGGGATGAGGTGGTGCGGGTTGATCTTGAAGATGGGGCGGCTGACGCCGAAAAGGGCAGCCACATGCTGCACCGGAGCGCCTCGCGCCGACGCGAGCACCACTCGCGCGCGCTCCACGTGCTCTCGCAGCTGGTTGCGACCGGAGGTGATGGCCTCCAGCCGCTCTCTATCCGACCCGCTCACGATCACGCAAAGGTTCAGAACGATACCGTCATGGCGAGGAGTGAAGCGACGCGGCCATCCACGCGGGCTCGCACAGTGCTTCCCGCCTCGATCGCCACGCCGCCAAGCGGCGGCTCCCGATGACGGAGATGAAATCCGTGTTTCGCGCTCCAGTGAGCCCGGATACTGGATAGTGCGTCCGCCATTGCGCGCCTACCCCCCGTCCGGTAACTCCCGCCCATCGTCACGGAACCCGCAATGCCCCATTCCTCCCGCCCGGCGCACCTCGATGCGCTGGAAGCCGAGAGCATCCACATCCTGCGCGAGGCGGCGGCCCAGGCGGCGCGCCCCGTGTTGCTCTATTCGATCGGCAAGGACTCCTCGGTCCTGCTGCAACACGCCCGCAAGGCGTTCTTTCCAGCCCGCCCGCCGTTCCCGCTGCTGCACATCGACACGACGTGGAAGTTCCGCGACATGATCGCCTTCCGCGACGCGACCGCCGCGCGGTTCGGGCTCGATCTGCGCCTGCACACCAATCCCGACGGTCTGCGTCAGAACATCAACCCCTTCGACTCCGATAGCATCACCTACAACCGGGTGATGAAGACCGAGGCCCTGAAGCAGGCGCTCGATGCCGGCGGCTACGACTGCGCCATCGGCGGCGCCCGCCGCGACGAGGAACGCTCCCGCGCCAAGGAGCGCGTGTTCTCCGTGCGCGGCCCGGGCCATGCATGGGAGCCGAAGCTGCAACGCCCGGAGCTGTGGCACCTCTACAACGGCCAACTCGCTCCCGGCGAGACGCTGCGCGTCTTCCCGCTGTCGAACTGGACCGAACTCGACGTCTGGACCTACATCCTGCACGAGAACATCGAGGTCGTGCCACTGTACTTCGCCAAGCCGCGTCCGACGGTGGAGCGGAACGGTGCGCTGATCGTCGTCGATGACGAGCGGATGCGGCTGCGCCCCAACGAGACGCCGGTGCCGCGCCTGGTGCGCTTCCGCTCGCTCGGCTGCTATCCGCTCAGCGCCGCCGTGCTGTCCACCGCCGCCTCCATCGAGGAGATCGTCGCCGAGATGCGCGAGACGCGCGAATCCGAGCGCGCCGGGCGGCTGATCGACTTCGACCAGGATTCGTCGATGGAGAAGAAGAAGCGCGAGGGCTATTTCTGATGCCGGATTCGCTTCTGCGCGTGCTGACCTGCGGCAGCGTCGATGACGGCAAATCGACCCTGATCGGCCGCCTGCTGTTCGAGTGCGGCGCGGTCCCCGACGACGTCATGGCCGTGCTGGAACGCGATTCCCGCCGCTTCGGCACCGTCGAGGGCGGGCGCGACTACGCGCTGCTGGTCGATGGCCTCGCCGCCGAGCGCGAGCAGGGTGTGACCATCGACGTCGCCTACCGTTTCTTCGAGACGCCGCGCCGGCGCTTCATCCTCGCCGATACGCCGGGACACCAGCAATACACTCGCAATATGGCGACCGGAGCCTCGCTCGCCGACGTGGCGGTGCTGCTGGTGGACGCCCGCAAGGGCTTGCTCGCGCAGACCCGCCGCCACGCCGCGATCGCCTCCTTGCTCGGCATCTCCCAGTTCATCCTGGCGGTGAACAAGCTCGATCTGGTCGGGTTCGACCGCGCGGTGTTCGACCGCATCGTCGCCGATTTCGCTGCCCTCGGCGACCGCATCGGCCAGCACCGCGTCACCGCCATCCCGCTTTGCGCGCGCGACGGCGACAACGTGACGACGCCGAGCGCGCGCATGGGCTGGTACGACGGCCCGACCTTGCTCGCCGCGCTGGAGGGAGCCGATTCCGCCACCCAGGCCACCGGGCCGGCGCGGCTCGCGGTGCAATGGGTCAATCGCCCCGATCAGAGCTTTCGCGGCTACGCCGGCACGCTGTCGGGCGGCGTGCTGACCCAGGGCGCGGTCCTGGCGAACGCCCTTTCGCGCACCGAGGCGCGGGTCGCGCGCATCGTCACCGCCGATGGCGATCTGCGACAGGCATCGCCGGGCCAAGCGGTGACCCTGGTGCTGGATCACGAGATCGACGCCTCGCGGGGCGACGTGCTCGCCGTCGCGCCGGC
>JBDTFI010000317.1:0-2803 GCA_039938035.1 Acetobacteraceae bacterium
CTAGTACGGCGTTTCCATGGATCGACTCCTATCACGCCGCATCGGCGATCTTGTAGGTCCATTGGTGGATGACCGGGTCGCGGTTGATGTCGTCGAGGTAGGCAAGGATTCTGGCCTTAAGCTCGGCCTTCGAGTCGACGCGGATGTGGCGGAGCATGGAGCGTGCCATCTTGGAGAAGAATCCCTCGACCAGATTGAGCCACGAGCCGTGCTTGGGCGTGAAGACGAAGGAGAACCGGCCCTCGGGCTGGCTTTCGACCCACGCCTTGGTCTCTTTCGAGATGTGAGCCGAGTGATTGTCGAGGATCACCTTGATCGCGGTGTCGGCCGGGTAGGCGGCATCGAGCTTCCTGAGGAAGCCGACGAACTCGCGCGAGCGATGGCGATCCTCGATGCTGGCATGCACCTGGCCGGTGAGCAGATCGATGCCGGCCAGCAGGCTCAGCGTGCCATGACGCTTGTACTCGTGGTCACGCGCGAACGCCGCGTGCGATCCCGGTTGCGGCGGCAGATCGGGTGCCGTGTTGCCGATCGCCTGGATACCGGGCTTCTCGTCATACGAAATGATGGCGACGCTGCTCTCATCGGGGCTCTCGCGCAGGAGGGCGACCTCGCGATAGACGCAGAGCACATTGGCCATCTTCGCCTCGAACGCCTCGTCTCGCCGTTCGAGGTAGTAGCGGATCTTGTGTGGCTTAACCTCGTGGCGCGCGAGTATCTTGCACACCGTGCCCTGCGCGATGTTCGCCATGCACGGATGTCCGGCCGTCTCCGCATGCTCGCGCGCGTGGCGCGCCAGCAGCCGCGTGGTCCACAGTTCGTGCGGGTAGCCAAGGTCTTTGGCCTTCCGGCACGCCAACGACACCAGCCAGGCGCGGGCCTCCGGCGTGATCAGCGGCGCCTTGCCCGGCCGCGGACTGTCGTCGAGAGCCGCCATCACGCCCAGATGCTGGGCACGGCGCACGCAGCGCCGAACCGTGTGGCGCATCACCCCGATCCGCTCGCCCACCGCGACCGAAGACGGGTTGGCATGATAGGCCAGAAGCATGCGCGCCCGCTCAACCCGGATTGCCGCCTCGCTTCGAGACCGGGCGATCGTCTCCAACCGAGACAGCTCATTCGATCCAATCGAAAGCTCCACCACCCGACGAGGTGCCGCCACGATGCCCACCCACCACATTGACACCCAGACTGCCTACAAGGCGCCCCGTGACCAAGGGAACCCCCCTTCGTGGATGACCTTCATGGAATCGGTGTACTAGGGATGGACGCGCACGATTATTTAACGCCTTCCGAGCCAGTCTCGGTCTCGACGGACACCGCATACTGGCGCACTCTGAACCTAGCGGGCTAGGCAGCGTTGGTGTATGGGCCTGGGGACCGCCGGATGGCGACGACTGCATGAGACCGGATTGAGAACGGGGATCGGGGCTGCCGCTTGCAGGACCGGGGGCGGACATTGACCGAGATTCAGCCGAATGCGCCAGCGGCCCCCCTGCTCGGCGCGGAGCTTGCTCGTGCGCGCTCGCGGCTGGGGGTCTCGCTGGACGAGGTGGGCGCCGCGCTCCGCATCCGCCCGGCCTATCTTCACGCGCTTGAGCAAGGACAGATCGGCGACCTGCCGGGAAGCGCCTACGCGCTTGCCTTCCTGCGGAGCTACGCCGGGGCGCTCGGGCTCGATCCGGAGGCGATGGCGGCGCGCTTCAAGGCCGAGGCCACCGTGCTGACGCGCAAGCCCGCGCTTGAATTTCCGGCGCCTCCGCCGGAGCGCGGCATCCCGGCCAGAGCCGCCGCCCTCGTCGCGATCGTGCTCGCGGTGGGTGCGTATGGCGGCTGGTATCGACTTTCGGGGGAAGGCCGGCTGCCCGCCGAGACCGTCACGCCGGTCCCGACGCACCTCGTCCCGTTGGCCGAGCGGTCGCCGCCACCGGTCGTGACGCCCGCGCCCGTGGCGCCCCCCGATACGGCGGCGGCGGCGACGCAGCCGCCGACCGCCGACCACGCGCCGACGATGGCGTATGCGGCCGAGCCCGCGACGAGTGCGGTGTCGCCAAGCTCGGCGGCGGCGGCCACGCCTCCGGTTGCCTCCCCGGCGGGAAATGGGGAGCCGCATCTGGCCGTGCGGGCCAGCGCCGATGCCTGGCTTCAGGTGCGCCAGCGCGGCGGGGCGGTGCTGTTCAGCCGTGTGTTGCACGCGGGCGAGACCTGGCCGGTGCCGGCGCAGCCCGACCTGACGCTCACCACTGGCAACGCCGGCGGCACGGTGCTCGTCGTCGATGGGGTGGCGGGCGCGCCGCTCGGGCCGCTCGGGGCCGTGCGGCGGGACCTGCCGCTCGACCCGAATGGCCTTGCCCCGGTTGCCGGCGGCACCCCGGCGCGGTAGCGCATCGGCGCGACAGTTCCCATACTACGGGCAGCCACAACGGGGCGTAGGATTCCATGAACTATCGGCCATACCAGCAGATCACCCGCCGCGCCTCGCGCCGGGTCTATGTCGGGCGTGTGCCGGTGGGGGACGGGGCGCCGATCAGCGTGCAGACGATGACCAACACGCTGACCCACGATGTCGCCGCCACCGTCGCACAGATCAGGCGCGCTGAGGCCGCCGGGGTCGATATCGTTCGGGTCTCCTGCCCCGATCGGGAGAGCGCGCAGGCGCTGAAGGAGATCGTGGCGCAGGTCGACGTGCCGATCGTCGCCGACATCCACTTCCACTACCGCCGCGCGATCGAGGCGGCCGAGAGCGGGGCTGCCTGTCTGCGGATCAATCCCGGCAACATCGGCAGCGATGAACGCGTGAAGG
>JBDTFI010000318.1:0-3553 GCA_039938035.1 Acetobacteraceae bacterium
ATTGCCGCTATGCCCCCTCGCGGCCGGCGCCGCCCTGCGCGCTGCGGCGGAATAGCGACTATCCGAGGAAAATAAGACGCGAGACTTCGCGGTTCCGTGTTCTCGCTTGCGGACCGGCACAGTGTTCTGGCTAGTTTGCATCGGTGAAGGAACGCCGATGAAAACCGACGAGTGGTGGCGCGGGGCGGTGATCTATCAGATCTACCCCCGCAGCTTTTTCGACAGCAACGGCGACGGTGTCGGCGACCTTCCCGGGGTGACGGAAAAGCTGGAATACGTGGCGAGCCTCGGCGTCGACGCCATCTGGCTTTGTCCGTTCTTCACGTCGCCGCAAAAGGATTTCGGCTACGACGTGTCCGACCACATGGCGGTCGACCCGCTGTTCGGCACCCTGGCCGATTTCGACGCTTTGTTGGAGCGCGCGCATGCGCTCGGCCTGCGGGTGCTGATCGACCAGGTCTGGAGCCACACGTCGGAGCGTCATCCCTGGTTCCTCGAAAGCCGCGCCAGCCGCACCAACCTGCTCGCCGATTGGTACGTCTGGGCCGACCCGGCGCCGGACGGCACGCCGCCCAACAACTGGCTGTCGGTGTTCGGCGGCTCGGCCTGGGCGTGGGAGCCGCGCCGGCGGCAGTACTATTTGCACCACTTCTTGTCGCACCAGCCGGCGCTCAATCTGCACGACGCCGCGGTGATGGAGGCGCTGCTCGCGGGTGGGGAGTTCTGGTTGCAACGCGGCGTCGACGGCTTCAGGCTCGATGCGATCGACTTCCTGATGCACGATCCGGCGCTGCGCTCCAACCTGCCGCAGCCGGCGCTGGCCGAAATCCCGGCGAAGCTGTTCGGGATGCAGCTCCATAAGCACGACATGCTCAACCCGGCCGCGATGGGGCTGCTGACCCGCGTGCGCGCGCTGATGGATCGCTATCCCGGCACCGTCACGATGGGCGAGGTCTCCAGTCAGCCCGGTGCGTCCGAGCGTGTCGGCGCCTATACCGCCGGCAAGAAGCGCCTGCACATGGCCTACACGCTGCGCCCGCTGCGCGGCGGGTTCGACCGGCCGGCGGTGCGCGAGATACTGACCGACATCGTCGAGGCGGGTCGCACCGGGTGGCGGTGCTGGTCGTTTTCCAATCACGACGTGGAACGCGCGGTGAGCCGCTGGAACCCCCGCCGGCAGGAGGGCGTGGCGCCGGATCCGGCGTTCGCACGGCTGCTGATGGCGCTGCTGCTGTCGCTGCGTGGCAGCGTGTGCCTCTACCAGGGCGAGGAACTCGGGCTGACCGAGGCGGAGCTGACGCTCGATCAGCTTCGCGACCCGTTCGGCATCGCGTACTGGCCTGAATTCCGTGGCCGCGACGGCAGCCGCACGCCGATCCCGTGGCGGGCCGGCGTGCCCCATGCGGGGTTCACGACGGGGGTCGAACCGCCTTGGCTGCCGATGCCGGTCGCGCACCACGCGCTCGCCGTCGATCTAGCGGAGGCGGACCCGTACGCCCTGCTGCACGCGTTTCGCCGCTTCCTCGCGTGGCGTCGCGAACAACCGGCGCTGGTGCATGGCACGCTGAAGCTGCTCGATCTCCCGGCGCCCCTCATGGGGTTCGTTCGCCAGCACCAGGATCAGCGAATCCTCGCGGTGTTCAATCTTTCGGACGACACGCCGGTCCTGGACGGGTCTCGCTGGCCCGGGATGCAGGTGCTGGCCGAAAGCGGCTTTCGCCCCTCGGCGAGGGGCGAGACGCTCCCGCTCGGCCCGTACGGCGTGGTGTTCGCCGAACTGGCGCCCGCTCACATCAGGAACACGCCCTTGCCGGTCGTCTGAGTGTCGAACAGCCGATACGCCTCGTCGGCCTGCTCGAGCCGCCAGGTATGGGTGAACAGCCGATCGACATCGACCTTCCGGTCGGCGATGAAGCGGGCGCATTCGGCCTGCCCGATCACCGAGAACGTCCATGAACCGATCATCGTGAGTTGCTTGCGCAGGACGTCGGGGCTCACGTCGATTGTCACGTCGTTGCGTTCGCCCACGAAGCACATGGTGCCCCACACCCTCACCGCGCGGATCGCCGAGATGCGGCCTTCGGGCTGGCTGGAGGTATCGAGCGACAGATCCGCCCCGTAGCCGTGCGTCAGGTCCTTGATCGCGCCGACCGGATCGTTCGACCGCGGGTTCACCACCTCGTCGGCGCCGAACTCCTTCGCCCGCTCCAGCCGCTCGGGGCTCACGTCGAGCGCGATGACCCGCGCGCCCATCGCCTTGGCGAGTTGCGTCGCCGACACCCCGACCGGACCCTGGCCGAAGATCGCGATGGTATCGTTGCCGGCGAGGTTCATCCGCCGCAACGCACCCCACGCCGTGCCCGTCCCGCAGGCGACGGCGGCGCCGGTCTGGAACGACAATTCTTCCGGCAGCGCGACCAGCGTGTTGGCGGGGACCACCAGGTAGCGCGCGTGCCCGCCGTTCGCGTTGTTGCCGTAGACCTTGACCGGCACTTCCTGGCAGAGCTGCGACCAGCCGGAGCGGCAGTGATTGCACAACGTGCAGCCCTGGTAGTGATGCACCATCACCCGCGACCCAGTCGGCGCCTCGCGCTCGCTCACGCCCGGCCCGCGCGCCGCCACGACGCCGCACGGCTCGTGGCCGCCGATCACCGGGTTCGGATTGAACGGCAGACCGCCGACGCCGGTCTTGTCGCCTTTCGGACGACGGTACTGGTGCAGATCGCTGCCGCACATGCCCGACGCCTTCATCTCGATTACCACCTCGCCCGGGCCGGGCGTCGGATCGGGGAAGTCCATCAGCTCCAGTTCGCGCCCACCGGTGAACACCACGCCGCGCATCAGACGATCCTCCTGGTTTGGTCGCCGCGTCCCACGAAAGCCGGGCTGAATGCGTGGGTCAAGCCGCTATGCCCGATTGATCGACCATTTCCCCCGACTGCTTCTGAGCGAGGCGCCAAAGTGTGTCGGCAGCCATGTCCAGTTCTGCCAGCTCACGCGGCTACCCTCTTTTCTTAGAGCCCGTTCGGATCGAGTTGAACCGGCGCCACGAAGTCCGCGTCATCGCGAGCCGAAGGCGAAGCGATCCAGAGCCACACGTGCCGCGGCCGCGGAACGTGTGGCTCTGGATCGTCGCTGCGCTCCTCGCGATTGTCTGTTGGAGTTTGGCTAATCTGTGCGGGTTCCGCTTCGGCGGGATGCGCCGTGCCGGGTAGGGACAGTCGTCCAGGCCCAAGTCGTCTTCTACTTCCCCTCCCCTTGCGGGAGGGGTTACGGGAGGGGTCTCATCGCCCCTCAAAGAACCCGCCGATCTCGGCTGCCGCGTGGTCGGGGTCCTCGCGGTGGGGGAAGTGGCCGACGCCGGGGAGCGGCGCGAAATCGAGATTGGCGAAGGTCTCGCCCAGCGTGTCGCCCCAGGCGGACGGCAGCACCGCGCTGTCGCCCCAGCGGATGCGGGTGGGGACGGTGATGCGCGGCAAGGCGCGCGTCTGGCCCGCCGCCTCGGCCATGCGCGCGGCGTTGCGGCTGATGTACCAATTGAAACCGCCTTGCA
>JBDTFI010000319.1:0-2512 GCA_039938035.1 Acetobacteraceae bacterium
TGCGCGTGGCGATCTTCCGCCAGACCTTGCGGAACGGCCAGTGGACCGACGCCTCGGTCAGCGCCATCACCACCGGCGACATCGAGAACAAGATCCTCGACCGCGCCCGCCAACTCCGCGCCGCGCAGCTCGCGAGCCAGTAGGAACGCAGGCGCGGACCCCTCTCCCGTCCGCCTGGCGGGAATGACGAAAGGGCATGAAACGCCCCTGCGTCTATATTCTGGCGAGCCAGCGGAACGGCACGCTCTTTGTCGGGGTGACCAGCGATATCGTCCGCCGAATCTGGGAGCATAAGACGGATGCCGTCGACGGCTTCACCAGGCATCACGATGTGCATCGCCTGGTCTACCTCGAACTTCACGAGACCATGCCGGAGGCGATCCTTCGCGAGAAGCGCGTCAAGAAGTGGCGTAGGGCATGGAAGCTGGCGCTGATCGAACGGGACAACCCCGGCTGGCGCGACCTTTACGGTGACATTCTACGGTGAATTGTTTCAACCGTTACCCCCGCATACTCCCGTCACCCCCGCGAAGGCGGGGGTCCAGACGGTCGGCACACGGCGCGGCACGCCTGGATTCCCGCTGGCGCGGGAATGACGGAAAGGGCCGCGGCTTCACTTACGCCGCTATCAGCCGGTTCAACGGCAGCAGGCACAGCAGGGCCAGCCCCGAGGCCGCGCCCATCAGCGCGAACAACTCCCACGCCGGCCAGCGCGACACCAGCGGCGCGATCGCGGTCGGTGCCACCGCCTGGGCCAGCATCACCGGAAGCGCCAGCCGCCCGATCCGCGTCGCGTAGCCGCGCGCGCCGAACAGGTGCAGCGGCAGCGTTCCCCGACTGATCGTCAGGACGCCGTTGCTCATCCCGTAAGCCGCCGCGAACGCCGCGACCGGTGCTCCGGTCAGCATCGCCGCGACGCCGAGGGGCAGCAGCACCGCCCCCAGCACCGAGGTCACCAGCGGATTGAGCCAGCGTCCAAAGGCGACCTCCAGAATGCGCCCACCAACCTGGATCGGGCCGATCAGCGTCGCGATGCCGACCGCGACGTTGGCGGTCAGGCCCATGCCCTGGAACAGCACGAGGGCGAACACCGACACCATCGAGCTGATCGCCGAACGCACCGAGAAAAAGACCGCCAGCAAAAAGAACGCGAGGCGCCCGTGTGACGGCGCCGGGACCGCCGGTGCGCCGGCCCGTTCGGCGACGACGGCCACCGGTTCGGCGTGCGGGACGAAGGCCAGGATCAGCGGCAGGATCACGCCGACGTCGATCAGCGCATAGACCAGCACGGTCGCCCGCCAGCCCAACAGACGCACCAGCGCCACCCCCATCGGCCAGCCCAGCGAGGAGGCGAAGCCGCCGATCAGCGTCACGCCGACGATCGCCGGCCGCGCCGCCGCGCCGAGCAGCCGCCCGATCGAGGCGAAGCTCGCGTCATACAGGCCGAGCGCCATGCCGAACCCGCACACGGTCCACGCGACGTACCAGCCGGCAAGCGTCGGCCACGCCGCCATCAGGGCCATCCCGGCCGCCATGATCGCCGTGCCGGCGGCCATCACGCCGCGGCCGCCGACCCGCTCGATCCGCCGCCCGACGCGGGGTGAGGCGAAGCCGGTGATCAGGAGCGCCCAGGAGAAGCCGCCCAGCAGCGCGGTCGGGCTCGCGTGCATCGAGGCGGCGGCGGCAACCGTCACCACGGCCGGGGTGTAGTAGGTGGTCGCCCACGCCAGAAGCTGCGTCACGCCCAGCACGAGCGACAGCCGCCGCCCAAGCGTCATGGGTTCAGCGCCGAGGCTCGCCGATCGGCGCCACGTCCGCGGTCATGCCGGCCAGCACCTCCGCGACATGACGTGCCGCCACCGGGCGGCCCTCCCGCGTGAGGCGTCCGGCGATATTCAGCAAGCAGCCGAGATCGCCCGCGAGCACCGTCGAAGCGCCGGTCCGGGCGATGTCGCGCGCCTTGTCGGAGACCATGCGGACGGAGATCTCGGGATACTTCACGCAGAACGTGCCGCCGAAGCCGCAGCAGATCTCGGGCTCGGCCATCTCGGTGACGGGCGTCCCGACGGCGGCTAGCAGCCTGCGCGGCTGCTCCTTGATCCCGAGTTCGCGCAGGCCGGAGCAGGAATCGTGGTACGTCACGGTGCCGATGTCAGGTTGGGCGGGCAGCGCCGTCACCCCCAGCACGTCGACCAGGAAGCTGATCAGCTCGTATGTCTTCGCGCCCAACGCGTCGGCGCGGGCGCGCGAGTTGGGGTCCTCGTCGAACAGATGCGGCAGGTGGTGGCGCAACATCCCCGCGCACGATCCGGACGGCGCGACGACGTAGTCGTAGCCGATGAACGCCTCGATGATACCGCGCGCCAGTTCGCGCGCGGTGGCGCGGTCGCCGGTATTGTAGGCGGGCTGGCCGCAGCAGGTCTGCGCGCGGGGAACCTCCACGTCGCACCCGGCCTGCTCGAGCAGCCGGAGCGCCGCGAAGCCGACGCTCGGGCGGCGGCCTGCTCCCAGG
>JBDTFI010000320.1:0-3551 GCA_039938035.1 Acetobacteraceae bacterium
CCGGGCTGCTGGTGACGCCGGGCTTCGTCGACATCCACACCCACTATGACGGTCAGGCGGTGTGGGACAGCCACCTCGCGCCATCTTCCTGGCACGGCGTCACGACGGCCGTGATGGGCAATTGCGGCGTCGGCTTCGCCCCTTGCAAGCCCGCCGACCGGGAGAAGCTGATCGAGCTGATGGAAGGCGTCGAGGACATCCCCGGCCCGGTCATGCACGAGGGGTTGCGCTGGGAATGGGAGAGTTTCTCGGAGTACCTCGACGCCCTCGACCGTCGGCCGCGCGACATCGACATCTGCGCGCTGCTGCCGCACGCCGCCGTGCGCGTCTTCGTAATGGGCGAGCGGGCGATCAGGCTGGAGAACGCCAACCAGGCCGACATCGCCGAGATGCGCCAGATCGCCGCCGAGGCGGTGCGCGCCGGCGCCTTCGGCTTCTCGACCTCGCGCACCACCAGCCACAAGAGCCTGAAGGGCGATTACACGCCGACCTTGCGCGCCCAGGAGCAGGAGCTGAGCGGCCTCGCCCAGGGCCTCGCCGACGCCGGCGGCGGGTTTATGGAGGTGGTGGCCGAGTGGGCCGGCGATCACAAGGCGGAGTTTCGCATGATCCGCCGCGTCGCCGAGGCGTCCGGCCGGCCGGTCGTGTTCTCCTTGGCGCAACGCCACAGTCAGGGCGATATCTGGCGCGACCTGCTGGAGATGGCGGCGCAGGCGTCGGCCGAGGGCGTGCCGATCCGCCCCGTCGTCGCGCCGCGCGCCATCGGCGTGCTGCTGGGGCTGGAGGGCAGCCAGAACCCGTTCTCCGGCACGCCGTCCTACAAGACGATCGCCCGCCTGCCGCTCGCCGAGCGTGTTCGCGCGATGCGCGACCCGGCGTTCCGCGACCGCCTGCTGGCCGAGGACCCGGTTGCCGGCAGCACCTTCCCGCTGATGCACCGGCTGTCCTACGCGCAGATGTTCCGCTTCGGCCGCCCGGCGAACTATCAGCCGCTTCCCTCGGACTCGATCGAGGCGATCGCCGCGCGCGAGGGTCGGAGCGCGCCCGAAATCGCCTATGACATCATGCTGGAGCACGAGGGCCACGAGTTCATCTATGCGCCGATCAACAACTACACGCGCTACGACCTCTCGGTGCCGGAGATGATGCTGGACGATCGCAACGCGATCATGGGTCTGGGCGACGGCGGCGCGCATGTCGGCTTCATCCTCGACGCCGGCTTCCCGACCTGGCTGCTGTCCTACTGGGGCAAGGAGCGCCGGCGCTGGGACACGCCCGAGCTGATCCGCCGCCTGACGTCGGACACCGCCGGCGCCGCCGAACTCACCGATCGCGGCATTCTGGCGCCGGGAATGAAGGCCGACGTCAACCTGCTCGACTGGGACCGCCTCGGCTTCGACAACCCGCATGTCGTCCACGACCTGCCCGCCGGCGGCAGGCGCCTGTTGCAGCAGGCGCACGGCTACGTGGCGACGCTGGTGTCGGGCGAGGTCACGTACCAGGACGGCGTGGCGACCGAGGCACTGCCGGGCAAGCTGGTGCGCGGCGGCCATGCCTGACGCTACGGCTCGCCCGCCTCGGCCAGTTCCTGCGCGACGGGCGCGTGATTGAGCAGCGCCACCAGTGTCACGCCGCCGATCGTGTTGCCGAGCAAGGTCGGGACCAGGAAGTGCAGGAAGTACTCATGCGCCGACGCCTGCCCGTTGAGCACCGCGAAGAACGCCTCGCTCGATCCGGCGATGATGTGGGAGAAATGGCCGATGCTGACGACGTAGGTCAGCAGGATGATGACCCATAGGCGCGTCGTCCTCGCGTTCGGCAACAGCCAGACCATCAACGCGATCAGCCAGCCGGCGAGGATGGCCTTCAGGAGGGTCGGGCCGAAGTTCTCGCTGACCGAGGCACGGGCGACGTCCAGAAGAGCCTGGTGCATCTCCGGCCCGAACAGGCCGGGCGGGCGGATCAACGCGGCGAACAGGAACGTCCCAGCCAAGTTGGCGGCGAGCACGATTCCCCACAGCCGCAGCGTGGCCAGCACGGAGCGCAGCGTCCGGCTGGTCAGGGCAGGGAGGACGGCGGTCAGGGTGCTCTCGGTGAAAAGCTGCTGGCGCCCGAGGATCACGATCACGAAGCCGAGGCTGTAGCCGAAGCCCTCCACCAACCGCCGCCAAGGCTCGTCGGGCAGCCCGGAGCGCAGCAGGCACAATGCGAGGAACGAGAAACCCATCGATCCCCCGGCGGCGAAGCCCGACCAGGCGAGAGCGTAGGCGGAGCGGCGCAGTTCGACCTCGCCTTCCTCGCGGACGACCTCATGGACCACATGCGGGCGCAGCGCGGCGGCTTCCTCGGCCTGGCGCTGCTCGTTCGCGTCGAGCGCCTGGGGAACCCGATCATCTTCGCCCATCAGGCGCCCAACGCGGCGATCAGCTGGTTCAGCTCGGCGCGGAGCTCGATGATCTCGGCATCGCTCATCCCGATCTGGGCGACGATGTCCTGGCGCACGCCGACGGCGCGGCGGCGCAGGCGGCAGCCGTGCTCGGTCAGCGCGATCTCGACCTCGCGCTCATCGCTCCGGCGCCGGCGCCGGTCCACCAGCCCCGCCGCCTCCATACGCTTCAGCAGCGGCGTGAGCGTGCCGGAATCGAGCATCAGGCAGCGCCCGAGTTCGGACACCGTCTGCCGGTCGCCCTCCCAGAGCGCCATCAAAACGAGGTATTGCGGATAAGTGACCCCGAGTTCTGCGAGAAGCGGGCGGTAGGCGCGCACGATCGCGTTGGCGGCGGCGTAGAGGCCGAAACAGAGCTGATTGTCGAGCCGCAAGGCCTCGAAGGGATCGATGGGCCTCGGATGCTCGCTCATGCCGATCTCCGGGAAGCGCGTGCGGACGTTCATCGCGCGCGAAAGCGGCGCGGGTCGATCGCCGCGAGGATCGGCGCCGGGACATCCGGGTCGCGCCCGGCGATCATCGCGGCGACCAGCCGGCCGGCGGCCGGGGAGGTCTGGATGCCGTAACCCCCCTGACCCACGCACCAGAAGAAGCCGGGCGCCGCGTCGTCCCAGCCGAACGCGAGGCTGCCGTCCGGCGAGAAGGTGCGCAGTCCCGCCCAGCTTCGCTCCACCCGGCGCACCTCGATATCGAGCGCCTGCTGCATCCGGTCGATCGCCAGCGCGATGTCCAGTTCATCGGCCTGCACGTCGTGGGGATGCATCGGCGTGCGGTCGGCGGGTGAGACCATCAGCCGGGTGCGGGCCTCCGGGCGCGCGTACCAGGTTTCGCCGACATCGACCACCATTGGCCACTCCGCGACCTCCCACGGCGCCGGATCAATGATGACGCCGGTGCGTCGGCGGGGCGTGAGGCCGAGCGGGCGCACGCCGGCGATCCCGGCGACCTCGTCGCCCCAGGCGCCGGCGGCATTCACGACAACCGGAGCCTGGAAGACGTCCCCGGCGGCGGTCGTGACATGCCAGACCCCGTCGCGTCGCTCGATGCGCCCGGCGCGCTGACGTAATCCGAGCGTACCGCCGCGCCCGCGGAACTGGCGCAGGAA
>JBDTFI010000321.1:0-3395 GCA_039938035.1 Acetobacteraceae bacterium
GATCAAGTCCGGGACGGTGGTCCTCGGTCAGAGTTGCGTGTTGCAACCCAACCCTACCCGGCGCCGCCGCGGTGACCACCGCCGTGGATAAGTAGCCCGCCTGCGCCAGACTCTCGGCGGTCGCTCCGGCGGGCTACTTACCCACGGCTCCTACACCACGTCCGGGGACACGACCGGCGGCCAGGAGAGTGTGTCCACTATCGGCGTCATCGGCTCGCTGCTGGAATGTGGCAGCCATGGAACAATAAACCGTTTTACTGATCCCGGGAAGTACAGAGACGGCTATCGCCTGACAGTGCCCGCCTCGTAGCCGGTCGGCGCACCGGAGGCGTGGCCAACCGTCGGGTGATTACCGCTCAGTACATGCTGCGGGACCGCTAGGGTCGGAGCGGATGTCTTATTCCGGCCGCCCCTTGACCTCCCCCATTTCCGTCATTCCCGCGAAAGCGCGGGAATGACGGGCAAAAGTCCAGCGTATTGGCTTTCTCACAAGAAGATCCCGGACCGATAGTAAGGCTTATGCAACCTTATTTCAACGCGAGAGCCTCACACAGGCGGCAGCGCCTGCTCCATTAGGTTGGCGTCGATGAAAAACTTGGCCGCCCAGTTCAGGTACTGGAAGCGGCCGTACTCGCAGGAGACCGGGAACGAACCCTTCACGCCGCCGGCGATGTCGGGCGCGCCGTCCCGTTTCACTGCGCGGCGGACGAAGGCGTTGGCGCGGCGAGCCGGTTCGATGAAATCGGGACGGCCGGCGATATCGGCGAGCAGTATCCAGCAGGCGGCGATTTGGACCGTGCCGGTCAGGCAGACGTAGGCGGCGGCGCTCCGCCAGTTCTCGTCGAGGCGGCCGGCGAGCCGGCCGGCGGGGTCGAGCACGTGGACCAGTGCGTCGGCGGTGCGAAGGGCGGCGGCGAGAAGATCGGGGTTCGGCTGGTAGCGATGCGCCTCGATGACGCCGCGCAGGACGTAGCCGATCGTGTGGGTGAGCGGCGCGGCGGGATTCTCCAGGCAATTATCGGCGAACCAACCGTTCGGTCGCTGGCGGGTCAGTGCCCAGCGGACCTGGCGCAATCCGGCCTCTCCGTACCCTTCCTCGGGTGCGAGGCGCGCCGCTTCGAACAGGCCCCAGGCGACGTGGGTCTCGTACGCTTTGTCGCCGGGTTTGGCGAACGGGGTCGGGTGCTTTCGCCAGGCGCCGTCTTCGTCCTGGCTGTCGCGCAGAAACCGGGCGGCCGCGTGCATCGCGCCGCCATAGGCCGCCTCGCCGAACGCCTCGACGCTGGCGGCGAGGCCGAGCAGGATCTGGCCGGTGTTGAAGGTGACGGGGACAACCGGCGTCTGATCGACGCGCCCGCCCTGGAAGCCGCCGCCCGGAAGCTGGATCGACACCAGCCAATCGAGCATCCGGCGCACCCGCTCCATCAGGTCGGGGCGGCCGTCGCGCCGCGCGACGGCGATCAGCGTCGGGATGATGTAGCCGGTGGTTTCCGGGTACGAGGCCGCCCAGCCGTCGATCAGGCTGAAGTCCCGCGCCACGCCGCCGTCCTGCGTGCGCGAGCGATCCTGCGCCCGACAGATCCAATCGACGGCAGCGGCCACCGCCGCCGCCGGCCCCATGTCGGCGGCGGGCAGGCCGGCCCGATCCTCGGCGAGCACCGCCAGAGCCACCGGCGGCAGCGAGCGCCTGAAGGCGCGGGCGCGGTAGGTATCGGCGAGTGCGCGCGGGACGATCGCGCGCAGGACGCCCCTCATGGCGGCGCCTCCGCCAGGATTCGCGCCTCGAATGCCTCGATCTCCTCCGGGCGGGCATAGATGGTGATGCCCCGGCGCATGAGGGCGGCGAATTCCCGGTACATGGCGTCGGCCGGAATCAGCCAGCAAGGGGCCTGCCCCACCCGGTGCCAGGTCAGGCCGGCATGCGCCTCGAACCAGCGGGCGAAGAAGGCGCGCAGGAACGCATTGTCGGGGTGATCGATCCGTCTGCGCTGCATCTCCCCCGGCGCGTGGGCGAGCAGGCGCACGCGATGCGTCATGCCGTCCGCATCGATGCAGTCCACCTCGAACGGCGCGTCGGCATAGACGCGCAACGGGAAGTCCGGCTCGATGTCTTCCACCACATGGGTGAAGGTGACGTGGCCGATGTCGCTGCCGAGGCCGAGCAGATAGGCGGGACGGTCGAGCAGACTGCCCATCGGCGTGCCGCGGCCGAAATTGGTGCCGACGAGGTGGTGGTTCGCCACCAGCGCCTCCGCCTGGCTGCCGATGGCGCCGAAGCTGTGGCTCGGGTGCAGGCTGCGCTTCGTCGCCGCTTGACGGCGGAACGTCTCAGGGATCGCACCAAGGTTGCTCGGCGTGGCATCGGCGTCGAAGACGCGGCCGGAGGCGAGCGTCTGGTGCATGGTGCCGTCGATCGAGAAGGTCGGCAGCATCAGCGTGCCGCCGCGCCGGTCCACGATGCTCGCGACCAACGCATCGACGACGGTCCGCGCGCCGCCTTCGACAAAGCCGATGGCTTTCAGTGAGCTGTGGACCAGCACCACCGCGCCCGGCGCGATCGGCAGGGTATCGAGATCGGCGATCAGGCTGTCGCGGGTAATGACCGGCCTGCTCTGCCGCAGCTCCGATTGCCGCCGCCGCTGGCGCACGGCCGTCACGAGGGGGCGCAGAAGCGATTTGGCATAGTGCTTCAGCGACGTCATGCCTGCCTCACAGCGCCGTTGCGGCGAGACCGACTCTCTAGCCCGAACAGGGCGGCGCGCCAACCTTTCTGGCACGGCCCGCGGCGCGTCCCGGCGGCGCGCCAACCTTTCTGGCACGGCCCGCGGCGCGTCCCGGTAGCGCACCGCATCACTTATAAAGCCATGCGAATTTTGGCATCTAATCATCGCCAAGGCGCGCGTGGTGATCCTGCTATGTCAGGACGATCTAGCCTTGTCCCTGGCAAGAGATATCGTCAAACTGGGGTAGGGTGCCGGCGCCAAGCCTCCGTCAACGCGGTGGTTTGGCGGCCTTCTCTGCTTCGTCAGCACGCCTGAGCAGATCGGTGAGACGGCTGGCGAGCATTGGATCAATCGAGTCGACATACCCACGGTAGAGCCAATCGAGGGTCAGGCCGAACCTATCGCACAGGGCTATCATTCCTAAAAACTGGCGGCAGGCTCGCGCCCGTTTGCAGCCATTCGGCGGCCGTCGATTCCGCCGCCGCGCCGGTAAGTTCCGCCAGCTTCCGGTTTGAGCTTATGTCAAACTCCGCCATAGCGGCACGCAGTCGGCACCGGATCATCCGTATCTGAGGTCGATCAGTCATGCGACGACCCTACCCGCAATTTATTTTCGCGCCAAGGTAGATAGGGGGCCATGCCAGGGTAATCGCACTTCAGAATAGGGCGTTT
>JBDTFI010000322.1:0-3525 GCA_039938035.1 Acetobacteraceae bacterium
ACGCCGATGATGCCGCCACCCGTCACCACCCGGTCGCCGCGCTTCAGCGCGGTCAGCATCTGCTTGGTCTCCTTCTGGCGCTGCTGCTGCGGGCGGATCAGCAGGAAGTAGAACACGACGAAGATCAGCACGAGCGGCAGGAACTGCGTGGCACTGCCAAGCGTGCCGGCGAAATCCTGGGCGTAGGCCGGAGTAATTAGCATGGGATGTCCTGAAAGGGCCGGGTTGCGGCGATCGGGGCGGGACCATACTTTGCGCCCCCCTCCCGTCAAGCTGTCTCAGGACCGATGGACCAGCGCCTGATCGACCTCGCCGCCCGTATCGCCGCCGCGCTGGAGCGGCTGGCCCCGCCGGCGCCGGCCCCGCTCGACCTCGACGCGGCGGACGCCTTCGTCTGGCACCCCGATCCGCCCCGCCTCGCCCCGGTCGCCAAGGTCGCGCGCGTGGCGATCGACCTGCTGAAGGGGGTGGAGCGGCAAAAGCGGCTCCTGCTCGACAACACGGACCGCTTCGCCCGTGGCCTGCCCGCCAACAACGCGATGCTGTGGGGCGCGCGCGGGATGGGCAAGTCCTCGCTGGTGAAGGCCATCCACGCGGTCACCCTCGCCGAGCATCCCGGCAGCCTCGCGCTGATCGAGATCCACCGCGAGGACATCGCCTCCTTGCCCGACCTTCTCAACGCCGTGCGCGGTGCCCGGCGCTGCCTGATCCTGTGCGACGACCTGTCGTTCGAGCGCGAGGACGCCGACTACAAGGCGCTCAAATCCGTCCTCGAGGGCGGCATCGAGGGGCGCCCGGAGAACGTGCTGTTCTACGCGACCTCGAACCGGCGCCATTTGATGCCGCGCGACATGATCGACAACGAACGCTCCACCGCCATCAGCCCGTCGGAGGCGATCGAGGAGAAGGTGTCGCTGTCGGACCGCTTCGGCCTGTGGGTCGGCTTTCATAATTGCGATCAGCCGACCTATTTCGCGATGGTCGACGGTTACGCCGCGGCGATGGGCCTGCCGATCGACACCGACGATCTGCACGCGCAGGCCAACGAATGGTCGGTGACGCGCGGCGCCCGGTCGGGGCGCGTGGCGTGGCAATTCATCCAGGACCTCGCGGGCCGGCTCGGCGTCGCCGCCTGAGGATCAGCCGGTCTGTTCGGTGATCCGCGCGCGCAGGAACGCCTCGTATTCGCCGAACTGCTCGGCTCGGCTGAGCCCCGCGCGCGCCGCCTCCGCCAGCGCCGGCACACCCTCGGCGCGCGATTCGGCGATCCATGTCTGAAGCTGCCCGGCGATGGCGGCGGGATCGTTGGAGATCAGGCCGGCGAAGCGTTCGCGGATCATCCGCGCGAGCACGCCTTGTTCGTAACCGAGCAGCAGAATTGGCCGCAGCGCGCCCATATACTCGAAGAATTTCGCGGGCACGTTGCCTTCGTCGCTCGGATGGTTGCGTTGCAGCAGCAGCAGCACGTCGGCGTCGGCCTGGTGCTCCAGCGAGGTCCGATAATTCACCGCCGGCATGACGACGATCTGCTCCTGGATCCCGTACGGCGCGGCAAGGGCACGGACCTGGGTGTCGGTCGGACCATAGAAGACGACGCGGACCTGCCGGCGTGCCTCGGCGGCCAAGCGGGCGATGGCCGCGAACAGTGGCGACGGGTCGCGATGGCCCGCGTAGATCGTGCCGGTGTAGACGATCGTCAGCACGTCGTGCGGCGCGCGCACCGAGGGAGAAGGAAGGTCCTCCGGGGCGAACCCGTTGAGCACGGTGGCGATCGGCTGTTTGTAGCGCGCCCCCAGATCACGCGCGACGACGGGAGAAACGGCGACCAAGGCGGCCGCGCGGCCCAGCGTGCGCCGCTCCATGCGGCGATCCAGCCAGTCGCGCCAGATAGGCCGGTCATTGTACACGTTTCCCGACCAGGGATCGCGCATTTCGGCGATCCAGGGGACGCCGCTCTCATCGCTCAGACGGGCGGCGACCATCAGCCCGGAATAGGGCGGTGCGCTCGCCACGATCAGGTCGGGGCGCCAGTCCCGTGTCAACCCGCGTCCCAGAACGACCGCTGGCTCGATCCATCCGCACTGCTTGTCCGGGATCTCGCGAGCGGCGTAGACATGCTCGCGCAGCTTCTTGCCGATGCGTCCGGAGGTGAGACCCCACGCGTCGGATCGTTCGCGCAGTTTGCTCCCCGCGGCGGCGAAACGTACGGTCGGCGGTTCGTGGCGTGCGACTTCGGGGCGACTCACCGCCGCCTCGGGGATTTCCAGCATCAGGCCAAGCGGGTCGCGCGCCGGACCGGCGAGCACGCGGAGATCGTGCCCGGCATCGCGCATGTATCGAGCGAACTTGCCGGCCCGCACGGCGCCGACCACGTTCGTCGGTGGAAACCAGTAGCTGACGAACAGGATCCGCATCGGCGCCGGGTTTATCGCGGGTATGTCTCGGGCGTGTTCGCTGACCATCGCCGTCATGCCGCGACCATCTCCTCCGGCCGCCCGCTCCCCGCGCCCGCCAGTTCGGAGGCGAGAAAGCCCTCGAACACCAGCAACAGCCAGATCGGCATCGCGTGATCGACCCTTCCCGATGCGTGTTCGTCGAGCAGCGCGCCGAGCGCCGCCGGGTCGAACAGCCCGCTATCGAGCATCACGTCCGAGAGCACCCGCCCGCGGACCCGGCTCGCCTCGCGGCGGAACAGCCCGGCGAGCGAGGTGGCGAAGCCCTGCTTGGGGCGGTACAGCACCTCGCGCGGCAGCAGCGGCTCGAGCGCGCGCTTGAGGACGTATTTGCCCGAGGTGCCGCGCAGCTTCAGATTGGCCGGCAGCGACAGGCCCCAATCGACCAGGTTGTATTCGAGGAACGGGGCGTGGACCTCGAGCGAGTTGGCCATGCTGGCGCGATCGACCTTCACCAGCATGGCGCCGGACAGCCAGGTTTGCAGATCGGCGTATTGCGCCCGCGCCAGCGGGTCGGCGGTGCCGCTTTCCTCCATCAGCGCGGCGATGCGCGCGGCGGGATCGTGCCCGTCCAATCCGTCGCGAAGCCCGCGCGAGAGCAGCGCGCGCCGCTGTTCGTCCTGGGTGCGCGCGATGGTGCGGAAATAGCCGAGCGCGCTGTCGAGGCTGAGTTCGGTAAGCGTCGCCTTGGCGCGCATCCAGCGCGGCGCGCGGTCGAGCTTGGGATAGAGCCGCGCCAGTTCCCCGACCACGTGCCGGCGCACCGGCGCCGGCAGAAATCGGCGGGCGGCCTCCGTCAGCGTGTGGAAGCGGTAGCGCCGGTAGCCCGCGAACACCTCGTCGCCACCGTCGCCCGAGACCGCAACGGTGGCGTGGCGTCGGGCCAGCGCGCAGACGGTGTGCGTCGGCACCGCCGATTGATCGCCGAACGGTTCACCGAAAATGCGGCCCTGGAGGCGGGCCGCTTCGATCATGTCCACCGCGGCGGCGCGTTCATTGTGCTGGCGCGTGCCATAGCGGCGCGCCACCATCTCGGCATAGGGCGTCTCGTCCTCGGCGCCGTCGAAGCCGA
>JBDTFI010000323.1:0-10567 GCA_039938035.1 Acetobacteraceae bacterium
CTGTGGATAAGTCTGTGGTTAAGCCCTATCGCGGAACCGTGAATATGGCTCCCCGCTTGGCTTTTAACGGGTTGCGCTATTTTTAGGCATATCAGGTAAGTCATTGAAATATCAGAAACTTCCTTCACGGCTCTGTCACGCAATTAAAACAGTCGGCTATCTTCATGGGGTTACGTCACTCGGCCGGCTGGCGGGTGGACAAATCGGGCCGGCGTCGTTCGATTTCCACACCGGCTGCCTCCGCATCGGCGAAGACGTCAAGCTTTTCCACGCGGATACGGACCAGAATAATGCGATCGTCGGCCAGACACGAGGCGGCGATCCGCTCGGCCAGCGTCTCGACCAGCCGGACATGGCCGGCGGAGACGATCGCGCGGACCCGCCTGGCGACCGCCTCGTAATCGACGACGCGGGCCAGCGCGTCCGGCCCGGCGCCGTCATCGTCGGTGCCGAGATCGACGTTGATCCGCACCCGCTGCAAGCGGGCGTGTTCATGCGGATAGACGCCGATGCTCGCCTCCATCACGAGGTTGCGGAGGAAGACGTGGCGCAGTCCGCCGTCGGCGCTGGCGATGCGGGGCGGGGTCATGACGGCTATTCCTCGGGTGGCGCGGCCTGCCGGCCCCATTGCAGATGCTGCCCGCCGTCCAGGGCAAGCATCTGCCCCGTCATCGCCGGCAGGGTCAGGATCGCGATCGCCGCGCGACCGACCTCATCGGGCGAGGTGCCGTGGTGGAGCGGAACCGCCGCGCTCTGGTGGGCGAACTGCGCCTCGGTCTGGCGCGGGCTGGGCAGCGCCGGGCCGGGGCCGATGCCGTTCACCCGGATGCGCGGGGCGAGGGCGAGGGCCATCGCCTGCGTGAGTGCCCAAAGTCCGGCTTTGGCGACGGTGTAGGAGACGAAATGGGGCGTGATCGACCAGACTCGCTGGTCGAGCATGTTGATGACCACGCCCTCGGCGCCCGCGGGCAGCGCGCGGGCGAAGTGCTGGATGAGCACGAACGGCGCCCGCAGGTTCGTCTCCATATGGACATCCCAGGACTCGCGGGTCGCGGTGTCCCACTCATCGCGGTCGAACACGCTGGCGTTGTTGACCAGGACGCCCACCGGCCCCAGCGCCGCCTGCGTCGCGGCCAGCAAGACGGTGGTGTCGGCTTCCCGGCGGAGATCGGCGCGCAGCACGGCGGCGCGTTGCCCGCGCTCGCGCACAGCCAGTGCGGTCGCTTCGGCCGGTTCGACGCTGGCGTGGCAATGGATGGCGACATCGAAGCCCGCCTCGGCGAGCGCGAGCGCGGTCGCGCGCCCCAGACGCTGCCCGGCGCCGGTCACCAGGGCGACCCGGGGAATGGTGGGGGGGATGGAGCTTGTCGGATCGGTCATGGCGGGCAGGTCAGAGCGATTGACGCAGCCTCGCATGTCCACGCGGCGAGGCGCAATCACAGGGCGGAAAAGTGGGACGGCCGTTACCCGCCCCGCCGGCGCGCCATGCCGCCGCGTCGCTTCGTCGGGTCATAGCCGCCGCCGCCCGGACCCAGCGGCTCCGGCGTGCGGTCCTTGCGCGGTCGGAGGGTCGCCGAGGCGGCGGGTGGGGGTTCAAGGCCGAGGTCGAGGGCTTCCAGCCGGCGGATTTCGTCGCGCAGCCTTCCGGCCTGCTCGAACTCGAGGTCGGCGGCGGCGGCGCGCATCCGCTTCTCCAGTTCCGCGATGCTGGCCTTCAAATCCTTGCCGACCAACTCCATCGGCCCGGAATCGGCGAGCGGGGAGACGGTGACGTAGTCCTTCTCGTAGACCGTCTCCAGCACCTTGGAGATGTGCTTGCGGATCGATTGCGGGGTGATGCCGTGCGCCTCGTTCCATTCCCGCTGGCGGGTGCGCCGTCGATCGGTCTCCTCGATGGCGCGCCTGAGGCTGTTGGTCATCGTGTCGGCGTAGAGGATGACCCGGCCGTCGATGTTGCGGGCGGCGCGACCGATGGTCTGGATCAGGCTGGTCGCCGAGCGCAGGAAGCCTTCCTTGTCGGCGTCGAGGATCGCCACCAACATGCACTCGGGGATATCAAGCCCTTCGCGCAGCAGGTTGATGCCGACCAGTACATCGACCACGCCGAGGCGCAGGTCGCGGATGATCTCGATGCGCTCCAGCGTGTCGATGTCGGAGTGCAGGTAGCGCACCTTCACCCCATGCTCGGTCAGGTAGTCGGTCAGGTCCTCCGACATCCGCTTGGTGAGGGTGGTGACCAGCACCCGCCCGCCGCGCGCCGCCGTGGCGCGGCACTCGGCGAGCAGATCGTCCACCTGGCGTTCCACCGGACGTATCTCGGTCATCGGATCGACGAGCCCGGTCGGGCGGATGACCTGCTCGGCGAACACGCCGCCGGTGCGGTCCATCTCCCACGGGCCGGGTGTCGCGGAGACGAACACGGTGAGCGGGCGATAATTCTCCCACTCCTCGAACTTCAGCGGCCGATTGTCGACGCAGGAGGGAAGTCGAAAGCCGAAATCGGCGAGCACGGATTTGCGGTTGAAGTCGCCGCGGTACATGCCGCCGATCTGCGGCACGGTGACGTGGCTTTCATCGACGATCAGCAGGGCGTCTTCCGGCAGGTACTCGAACAAGGTCGGCGGCGGCTCGCCCGGCTTGCGCCCGGTCAGGTAGCGCGAATAGTTCTCGATGCCTTTGCAGAATCCCGTGGTTTCCATCATCTCGAGGTCGAACGTGGTGCGCTGGTTCAGCCGCTCCACCTCCAGCAGCTTGCCGTCCGCGGTCAGTTCGTCGAGGCGCGTCTTCAGCTCGCGCTTGATCTCGCGGACCGCCTGATTGAGCGTGGGGCGCGGGGTGATGTAGTGGCTGTTGGCGTAGACCGTCACCTCGTCAAGTTCGTTCGTTACCTCCCCGGTCAGCGGGTCGAATTCGCGGATCGTCTCGATTTCGTCGCCGAACAGGGCAACCCGCCAAGCGCGGTCCTCCAGATGGCTCGGCCAGACGTCGGCGACCTCGCCGCGCAGCCGGAAGGTGCCGCGCGCGAAGCCGGTGTCGTTGCGGCGGTACTGGAGTTCGACGAGTGCCTTGGCGAGCCGGTCGCGGTCGATCCGCCCGCCGCGCTGGAGCTTGACCACCATGCGCTGGTAGCTCTCGACCGAGCCGATGCCGTAGATGCAGGAGACGGAGGCGACGATGACGACGTCGTTGCGTTCCAGCAGCGCCCGCGTGGCGGCGTGGCGCATCCGGTCGATCTGTTCGTTGATCTGGGCGTCTTTTTCTATGTAGGTGTCGGTGCGCGGGACGTAGGCTTCGGGCTGGTAGTAGTCGTAGTAGCTGACGAAATACTCGACCGCGTTGTCGGGGAAGAAGCCCTTCATCTCCCCGTAAAGCTGCGCCGCCAGGGTCTTGTTGGGCGCCAGAATGAGGGTCGGCTTTTGCACCGCCTCGATCAACTTCGCCATGGTGAAGGTCTTGCCCGACCCGGTGACGCCGAGCAGCACCTGGTCGCGCTCCTCCTGACCGATCCCACGCACGAGTTCGGCGATGGCGGTCGGCTGATCGCCCGCCGGCTCGTAGTCCGATACCACGCTGAAGGTGCCGGTCCGAGGGCGCGACGGCAGCTTCGTCGGGACGAACAGGACCGGCGGGAGGGGGCGGGCCAGGGTCTGGGACATGGCTTCCTGAGATGGCGCGGGGACGCGACACTGTCGAGGGGGCGGTTGACTCTGGGGAGCGCGACCCTATAGTCCGGTCCTCCCCGGCGGCACCTGTTCAGGACCGTCGGTTTTTCCGCTTGTGAAGTTCAGCCGGGTGACGCCGGACGTCAAGGAGTTGCGAAGCGTGGCGCGTATTGCCGGCGTGAACATCCCCACCACCAAGCGGGTCGGCATCGGCCTGCAATACATATACGGCATCGGGCCGACCAAGGCGACCGAGATCATCTCCCGCCTGTCGATTCCCGACGACCGCCGGGTCAACCAGCTCTCCGACGACGAGGTGTTGCGCATCCGCGAGCTGATCGACCGCGAATATCGGGTCGAGGGCGATCTGCGGCGGGAAGTCGCGATGAATATCAAGCGGTTGATGGATCTCGGCTGCTATCGCGGCCTGCGCCATCGCCGGGGCCTGCCGGTTCGCGGCCAGCGCACCCACACCAACGCGCGCACCCGCAAGGGCAAGGCGGTCGCCATCGCCGGCAAGAAAAAGGTCACCAAGTAATGGCGAGAACCGCCACCGCCGCGCGCCCTCGCCGCAAGGAGCGCAAGAACATCATCGCCGGCGTCGCCCACGTCGCGGCGACCTTCAACAACACGGTGATCACCATCACCGACGCGCAGGGCAACGCGATCGCCTGGTCGTCCTCGGGCAGCCAGGGCTTCAAGGGCAGCCGCAAATCCACCCCGTACGCGGCGCAGGTGGCGGCGGAAGACGCTGGGCGCAAGGCGCGCGAGCACGGGATGGAGACGCTGGAGATCGAGGTCAGCGGGCCGGGCTCGGGGCGCGAGAGCGCGTTGCGGGCGTTGCAGGCGGTCGGGTTCTCCATCACCGCCATCCGCGACATGACGCCGATCCCGCATAACGGCTGCCGCCCGCGCAAGCGCCGGCGCGTCTAGGGCAGCGATCCGCACCCATATGGGGTGCGTGACATTGATCCGGCGGCCATTCGGTTCATCGAATCGCCCGGCCGGGACGAAAGGATTTGGCATGAGGCAAAGCGCCGTCATCCAGAAGAACTGGCAGGACCTGATCAAGCCGGAAAAGCTCGACGTCGAGCCCGGCGCCGATCCCGCGCGCGTCGCCACCATCGTCGCCGAGCCGCTCGAGCGCGGCTTCGGCATGACGCTCGGCAACGCGATCCGTCGCATCCTGCTGTCGTCCCTGCAAGGTGCCGCGGTGACCGCGGTGCAGATCGACGGCGTGCTGCACGAATTCAGCTCGATCCCCGGCGTCCGCGAGGACGTGACCGACATCGTGCTCAACATCAAGCAGCTGGCGTTGCGGATGCACGGCGAGGGGCCGAAGCGGCTGGTGCTGACCGCGACCGGGCCCGGCGAGGTTCGGGCCGGCCAGATCCAGGGCACGCACGACATCGACATCATGAACCCCGACCTCGTCATCTGCACCCTCGATGACGGCGTGAAGCTGGGAATGGAGTTCACCGTCAACCTCGGCAAGGGCTATGTCGCCGCCGCCGCCAACCGGCCCGAGGACGCCCCGATCGGGCTGATCCCGGTCGATTCGATCTATTCGCCGGTTCGGCGCGTCTCCTACAAGGTCGAGCCGACCCGCGTCGGGCAGGTGACCGACTACGACAAGCTGCTGCTGACGATCGAAACGAACGGCGCGGTGACGCCGGAGGATTCGGTGGCGCTTGCCGCGCGCATCCTGCAGGACCAGTTGCAGCTGTTCATCAACTTCGACGAGCCGCAGCAGATCAGGCTGGAGGAGCCGCAGGACGACCTGCCGTTCAACCGCAACCTGCTGCGCAAGGTCGACGAACTCGAACTGTCGGTGCGCAGCGCCAACTGCCTGAAGAACGACAACATCGTTTATATCGGCGATCTGGTCCAAAAGTCGGAGCAGGAGATGCTGCGCACGCCGAACTTCGGGCGCAAGTCGCTCAACGAGATCAAGGAGGTGCTGACCTCCATGGGTCTGTCGCTCGGCATGAGCGTGCCGGGCTGGCCGCCGGAGAACATCGAGGACCTGGCCAAGCGGCTGGAAGAGCCGTTTTAGAACCGTCATGCCCGCGAATGCGGGTATCCACGTCTTACTGACGATCAAGAAAGACGTGGATGGCCGGAACAAGTCCGGCCATGACGGTACGAGGGACGGCGAGTAAAAAGTAGGGAAGTCGAACCATGCGTCACGGAATGGCCGGCCGGAAGCTCGGCGTCACGTCCTCTCATCGCCTGGCCATGTTCCGCAACATGGCCTGCGCGCTGCTGAAGCACGAGCAGATCACCACCACGCTTCCGAAGGCGAAGGAGCTGCGTCCGGTCGCCGAGAAGCTGATCACGCTTGGCAAGCGCGGCGGCCTGCACGCGCGCCGGCAACTGTATGGGGAGCTGCGCGACGACCGGATCGTCAACAAGCTACTCGGCGCGCTCGCCGATCGCTACCGGGGTCGCGCGGGCGGCTATACTCGCGTCCTGAAGGCGGGCGTACGCTACGGCGACGCCGCCAACATGGCGGTGATCGAACTGGTCGATCGCGATCCTGCCGCCAAGGGCCTGGACAGCGGCCCGCGCGCGGAGACGTTGGACGACGAGGCTCAGCAGGCGGCGTAGTATCCCGGGGCGATGCCGCCCCGACGCCGCCCCGACGATCTGTTTCCTCCCACCCCGGCCGGCCCCCGCCCGCTCGCCGATCGGCTGCGTCCGCGCGCGTTGGGCGAGGTGGTAGGGCAGGACCATCTCGTCGGCCCCGACGGGGCGCTCACAAGGATGCTGGCGCGCGGCTCGCTCGCCTCGCTGATCCTGTGGGGGCCGCCCGGCACCGGCAAGACGACGATCGCGCGCCTGCTCGCCGAGCGCGCTTCGCTCGCCTTCGTGCAGATCTCGGCGGTATTCTCGGGCGTCGCCGATCTCAAGCGGGTGTTCGAGGAGGCGGCGCGCGGCTCGACCGGGACGCTGCTGTTCGTCGATGAGGTGCATCGCTTCAACCGCGCCCAGCAGGATGGCTTCCTGCCGGTCGTCGAGAATGGAACGATCGTGCTGGTTGGCGCGACGACGGAGAACCCGTCCTTCGCACTGAACGGGGCGCTGCTGTCGCGCTGCCAGGTCCTGGTGCTGCGCCGGCTCGACGACGCGGCGCTCGACGCGCTGCTGGGACGTGCCGAGACTGCATTGGAGCGGACCATGCCGTTGACGCCGGACGCGCGCGCCGCGTTGCGCGCGATGGCGGACGGCGACGGGCGGTACCTGCTCAACATGGTCGAACAGCTCGCGGCCTTGCCGGCGGACGCCGATTTGCTCGATCCCGGCGCGCTGGCCGGGCTGCTGGGGCGGCGCGCGGCGCTGTACGACAAGGACCGCGAGGAGCACTACAATCTGATCTCCGCGCTGCATAAGTCGCTGCGCGGGTCGGACCCTGATGCGGCGCTCTACTGGTACGCGCGGATGCTCGAGGGCGGTGAGGACCCGCGCTACATCGCCCGCCGGCTGGTGCGCTTCGCCGCCGAGGACGTGGGGCTGGCGGACCCCGCGGCACTGACCCAGACGCTGGCGGCGTGGGAGGCGTATGAGCGGCTGGGCAGTCCGGAGGGTGATCTGGTCCTCGCCCAGGCGGTGCTGTACCTCGGGACGGCGCCCAAATCGAACGCCGCTTACGTGGCGCTGGGTGAAGCGGGAAGGGCGGCGCGCGCGACCGGCAGCCTGATGCCGCCGGCGCATATCCTGAACGCGCCGACCCGGCTGATGAAGGACCTCGGCTACGGGCGCGGTTACGCCTACGACCACAACGTCGACGATGCGTTCTCGGGCCAGGACTACTTCCCCGAGGGGATGGCGCGCGAGGCGTTCTACCGCCCGCGCGATCGTGGGTTCGAGCGCGAACTGGCCCGCCGGCTCGCGCACTGGGCGGAGTTGCGTGCCAAGCGCGGGGACTGAACCGGGCGCTTGCTCCGGCGGTTTCGTTGGGCTAATTCGGCGCGGCCGTGCCCAGGTAGCTCAGTTGGTAGAGCATGCGACTGAAAATCGCAGTGTCGGTGGTTCGATTCCGCCCCTGGGCACCATCCTTATCTGCCGCCGATTTCCGCCGTTCATGCGATGAATCAGGGTGTTACTGATTTCTGATAGGCCGGGCGAAGCGCCCCTAATCACGCCAGAACGCGTCACTTTATCCGGCGACTTTCTCCCGCTGCCTTGCTGGCGCCTTGCTAAGATTTGGCCGTTCGGCGCATCCTCACGGAGAATTCGACCGTTCAGGGGCAATCGATGCGCGCGAAAATCACCAAGCGGAAGGTAGACGAGCTACGGCCCAGCAAGCAGGACGCATTCCTGTGGGACACCGAACTCCTCGGCTTCGGATGCAAAATCACCCCGAAAGGCAGCCGAATCTACATCCTTCAGTATGGCCAAGCGGGACGTGATCGTCGGGTCACAATAGGCCGGCACGGCATCGACGTGACCCCGGAGCAAGCGCGCATCGAGGCTCAGCGCTTGCGTGGTCTGATAGCCGCGGGAGAGCATCCATCGGCCGCGTGGGTGACGCGCGTTGGGGGGACCACCATCGCCGAGCTAGGCCAGCGCTACTTGGACGAATACGCCACCCCTCACAAGAAGCCGTCTGGCATTGCCCAGGATCGGCGCAACCTCCAGAATCACGTCGCGCCCCTAATCGGGACATTGCGCGTGACAGCGGTGGAGCGAGCCGACATCGCACGCGTGATGCGAGAAGTTGCCGGCGGCAGAACGGCCAAGGACGAGAAGACCAAACGCCAAGGCAGACGGATCGTGCGCGGTGGCGAAATCGTCGCGAACCGGGTACAGGCCCTCCTGTCGAAGATGTTCGCTCTGGCCGACGACTGGAGGCTGCGCCCCGAAGGAACCAACCCCTGTCGGGGCGTGCGGCGATATGCCGAGCACAAGGTCGAGAGATTTCTGTCTACCGACGAGTTGGCCCGGCTCGGCGCCGCGCTGACGTCGGATGCGGATAACGGCTCGCGTACGTCGGCCGCGGAACCGGGACGCGGCAAGCGCAAGGCGACCGGAACGAAAGAGGCCTCACTCGCCGCATTACGGCTTCTCTTGCTGACCGGATGTCGGGTGGGCGAAGTCTTGTCGCTGCGGTGGCAGCACGTCAACTTCGAACGGCGGCTATTGATGCTCCCGGACAGCAAAACCGGGGCAAAATCCGTTTTCCTGTGTCAGCAAGCGGTCGACGTTCTCGGGGCCCGACCACGGGTTGCCGGGACGGATTACGTGTTCACAGGTGACCGCCCAGGCAAACCGATTGTCTCACTTCGTAAGACTTGGGACCGCGTGTGCAGGGCAGCGAAGATCGAAAACGTCCGGCTTCACGACCTGCGCCATAGCTACGCGAGCGTGGGCGCGGCAGGGGGTCTCAGCCTTCCCGTGATTGGCGCACTCTTGGGCCATTCGCAACCGTCAACTACCGCCCGCTACGCCACCTCTCGGCGGCACCCCTTCACGAGGCAGCTGACGCGATTGGCGCCAAAATCCTGGCCGCCATGGGTGATCGCGAGGACGCGCAATGGGACGGCGCCTCGGCATAGAGTAGAGAAATTCCGCGGGCCTTGGCGGAGAGCCGGATAGTGCAGCAAGCACGCGATCAGAAGGTTGCCAAGGTTGGGGTCGAGGATTCGAATCCCTTCGCCCGCTCCAGATTTATTTTGGGAAATCATAGCCCTCATAATCGCTGTGGCCGGCTGCTTTTGTTTCGAAGGAGGCGCAGCAACCTCAATCCAATCCCAATCTCAGCTTTCGAAAGAAAGTCGCGGGATAGACGGTCGCAGGTTCGGCGGCACCCGGGCGCTCTCCACACTGCTCAGAGCAGCAGGCGAAGCGGCGGACGGACACTGCCTCTGGAGCGTAGGTCCGAATCACGGACCAGCAACCATCTTGCCGGACTCGAGGATGCTGGACGCCCCTGCATCCACGAAGAAGAGCCGCTGACCATCGCATTGACCTTCACACCTAGGCTCCGGACTCATAACCAGTAACTGACGGTAGCAGCGAGACAGACTGCGGCGAGGAAGTTTTGGGCGACGCGGTCGTATCTGGTTGCGATCCTGCGGAAGTCCTTGAGGCGGCCGAACATGCGCTCGATGGCGTTGCGGTCGCGATAAAGGTAGGACGAGAAACAGTTTTTCCAGCGCCGGTTGATCTTCGGCGGGATGTTCGGCGCCACACCTCTGCTCTCGATCTTTCGTCGGACAGCGTCGCTGTCATAGTCCTTGTCCGCATGCAGGAGCGAGGTGGCGGGCATCTGATCCAGCAGGGTGTCGGCGGCGATACAGTCGGTCACTTGGCCGCCGGTCAGCAGAAAGGCGAGCGGCCGGCAGAAGCCATCGGTCAGCGCATGGATTTTTGTGGTCCGCCCACCACGCGAGCGGCCGATGGCTTGCGTGAGTTCCCCCCTTTTCCGCCTGACGCGCAACGATGAGCCTTCACCGCGGAGGAATCCAGCAGTACTTGTTCAGGCGGTCCGGCCGCCGACGCCAGAGCGTGGAACATCTCCGTCCACACGCCCTTCGCTGCCCACCGGACGAAGCGGTTGTAGAGCGTCTTGCGCGGGCCGTAGACAGGCGGCGCATCGACCCAGCGACCGCAGGATTTCAGCACATGGACGATACCACTGATGACGCGCAAATCGTCGACCCGCGGCTTGCCCCGGTCGTGTCCCCGGACGTGGTGTAGGAGCTGTGGGTAAGTAGCCCGCTGGAGCGACCGCCAAGAGTCTGGCGCAGGCGGGCTACTTATCCATAGCGGTGGACACCGCGGCGGCGCCGGGTAGGGTTGGGTTGCGATACGCAACACTAACCCGAGGACCCCCACGATGACCGATGACAAGATCGCCCTTCGCGAGCTTTTGGAGAAGGGTTCTGACGCCAGCTTCCTGC
>JBDTFI010000324.1:0-9540 GCA_039938035.1 Acetobacteraceae bacterium
GAGGTCCGCATCGGCGGCATCCAGCCGGGATGGACGCTGTTCACCCGGATCTTGTCGCGGCCGAACTGCACGGCGGCCGATTTCGTCATGATCCGCACCGCGCCCTTCGAGGCATTGTAGCTCAGATGGATGCGATGCTGGCCGACGAAGCCGGAGATCGAGGACAGGTTGACGATCGACCCGCCGCCGCGCGCGCGCATCGCCGGGATGGCGAATTTCATCCCCAGGAACACGCCCGTCGCATTCACCCCCATCACCTTGTGCCAGGCCTCGGTATCGAGCACGTCGGCATAGGCGCTGCCGCTGATGCCGGCATCGTTTACCAGGATGTCCAGGCCGCCGAAACGCTGTGTCGTGGCTTCGATCGCCGCCTTCCACGCGGCCTCGTCGGTGACGTCCAGACGATGGAACACCGCGGCCGCGCCGATCGAGTTGGCGACCTGGCGGCCTTCATCCTCCAGCACGTCGGCGACGACGACCTTGGCCCCTTCCTGCCCGAATCGGCGCGCCGTCGCCGCCCCCATGCCGGCCGCCCCGCCGGTGATCAGCGCCACCTTCCCCGCCAGCCGCATGTCGCCGCCTCCGATCCGAACGTTTCCAGGCTGCCATAAGGCGGTCGGATTGGCTATCATAGGCGCTTGAAACAGGGAGATCACGATATGCGAACCATCGCAGGGGCGGCGCTGGCGCTGGGCGTGCTCGCCGCCGGAGCCGCCAACGCCCAAGGCTTCGCCGTGACCAGCCCCGACGTGACCGAGGGCGGCACCATCAAGTCGCAAAACCTGTTCAACGGGTTCGGCTGCAAAGGCAACGATGTCTCTCCGGCGTTGAACTGGAGCGGCGCGCCGAGCGGCACCAAAAGCTTCGCCGTGACGCTCTATGACCCCGACGCACCCACCGGGAGCGGCTTCTGGCATTGGGTCATCTTCGACATTCCGCCGACGACCAGCGGGTTGGTTGAGAACGCCGGCAACCCGAAGGCCCATCTCGCGCCGAAGGGCAGTATTGAGGTCCGCAACGACTACGGCGCACACGGTTACGGCGGCCCATGCCCACCGGCCGGCGACAAGCCGCACCACTACATCTTCACGGTCTTCGCGATGGACACCCCGACGCTCGACCCCAAAGCGGACGCCACGCCCGCGCTCGTCGGCTTCAACCTGCACTACCACACGTTGGGGAAGGCGACGCTGACCGGACTATACGGCCGCTGAACCGCACACCCCTCCACCGTCATGTGTGGGCCAGAGTTGGCGCCCGCTCCCCGCTGGGGCAGGATGGCGCACCCCAGGAGTTCGTCCATGTCGCATCGTGGCCTGAAATTCGGCGTCTTCCTCGCGCCGTTCCATCGTCTCGGCGAGAACCCGACGCTCGCGCTCGCCCGCGACATGGAGCTGATCGAGTGGCTCGACTGGCTCGGCTACGACGAAGCATGGATCGGCGAGCATCACTCCGCCGGCTGGGAACTGATCGCGTCGCCCGAACTCGTGATCGCCGCCGCCGCCGAACGCACCAAGCACATCAAGCTCGGCTCCGGCGTCACCAGCCTGCCGTACCACCACCCGCTCCTGGTCGCGCAACGCTTCGTCCAGCTCGACCACATGACGCGCGGGCGGTCCATGCTCGGCTGCGGTCCGGGCGCGCTCACCTCGGACGCGCACATGCTGGGGATCGGGGCGACCACTCAGCGCCCGCGCATGATGGAAGCGCTCGACGCCATCATGCGCCTGCTCGCTTGCGAGGAACCGGTCACCATGAAGACCGACTGGTTTGAGTTGCGTGACGCCCGCCTGCACCTCGCGCCCTATTCCGATCCGCTGTTCGAGATCGCGGTCGCCAGCACCATCACGCCGTTCGGCATGATCGCCGCCGGCACCCACGGCATCGGCGTGCTCTCGATCGGCGCCGGCTTGCCGGGCGGGCCGGAGGCGATGGCCGCGCAATGGAAGCTCGCAGAGGACGCGGCGGCGAAATCCGGGAAGGTGGCCGATCGGCGCAAATGGCGCCTCGTCGTCAACGCCCATCTTGCCGAGGACGACGAGCAAGCGCTGCGCGAGGTCTCCGCCGGTGAACGGGTGGAGACGCAGACCTATTTCGAGGACACGCTCGGGCGCCCGCCCGGGCGCGCCGACAGTCCGCTGCGCGACGGCGTGAAGATGGGCACGACGCTCGTCGGTTCACCCGAAACCGTCACCAAGGGCATCGAGCGGCTGATCGCGCTGAGCCAAGGCGGCATCGGCGGCGTGCTGTTCCGTGCCCATGAATGGGCGAACCGCGAGCAGACCCTGCGCAGCTTCGAGCTGTTCGCCCGCTACGTGATGCCGCATTTCCAGTTCTCGCTCGACATGCCGCGGCGGTCGAACGAATTCGTGCTGGAGAACCGCAAGACGGTGATGGGGCCAGGCGTGGAGGCGGTAAAGCGTGCCTACACCGATGTCGGGCGTGCGATCCCCGAGGGGTTTCGTGAGCGCACGACTGGAGCCAGGGATTTGTAACCGATGCAGCGAAGAACCCTCCTTGCCGCCGCCTCGGCCGCGATGCTCGCCCGCGCGGTCCCCTCCCGTGCCGCGACCTCGCCGGTCGTCCTGGAGCTGTTCACCTCCCAGGGCTGCTCCTCCTGTCCACCCGCCGACGCGCTCCTGGGTGACTTGTCGCATCGCCCAGGGGTGATCGCGCTTGCCTGGCACGTGGATTACTGGGACCGGCTGGGCTGGCGGGATCCGTATTCGAGCCATCTCGCGACCGAGCGCCAGCGTGCCTACGCCACCCTTCTCGGCGCGGAGGTCTACACCCCCGCCCTCGTCGTCGACGGCGCCCACATGGTCGTCGGCTCGGCGCGCCCAGCGGTATCCGCAGCGATCGCGTCCGCCGCACCCGCGTCGGTCACGGTCGAACTGAGGCCAGCTGCCGATGGCCTGGTGCTGGCCGTCGGGCGTACCGCCGGCCCGGTCAGCGCGTTGCTGGTCAGCTTCGATCCCGAACACGAGACGCCGATCGGGGGCGGCGAGAATGGCGGCAGGCGCCTGCGCGAGTTCAACACCGTCCGGCGCGCCGTCATGCTGGCGTCCTGGGACGGTGCGCCCCGCACGCTGCGTACCGAGACCCCCACGCCGGACATGGGCACGGTGGTCCTGGTGCAGGACGCGACCCTGCGCGTGTTGGGTGCCGCGATTCTACCGCCCCTCGGCAAACAGGCCGCCTGACCGACCTTCGGCCGGGCGGCCGCGCGGGTCAGAGACGGGTGCCGGTCGTGCCGATGCCGGATCCCGTGCCGACAGTAGTGATCGGCGTCACGGCCGTCCGACGTGAGCGCCACCCGCCAAGCCCGAACAGGCCAAGCAGGCCAAGCAAGCCCCACAGCCCGGCGCCGCCGCCATTATCGTTCACCACATGATCGTTCACCGGGCCGGGGACAACCGGCGTGGCGGCCAGCGGTGGCGTTGTCGGGACGGTCGTTGAAGGCGTCGTGGCGGTTGTCGCGGGAGGCGTGGTCGCGGTCGTGCCGGTCGTGGTCGTCCCGGTATTGCCTGAAGTCTGGGCGAGCGCGATGCCAGGGCTCGCGGCCAGCAGGCTTGCCGCAACGGCGGCGATCGGCAGGGTAGTGCGTCGCATGGGCTTGTCCTTTGCGTTGTGGACCGATCAACCCCAAACGCCGCCGGGGCGGGAACGTTCGCCGCCGATGACGACAGAGTGAGAGGCGATTTCGCCCCTCAGTAGGCGTAGCCATACCCGTAAGGCGGCGGCGGCTGATAGTAGGCGGGCGGCGGCTGATAATAGGCCGGAGGCGGCGCGTAATAGGCCGGCCCGCCGCCCGACCCCGCCACGGCGCCCAGCGCCCCGCCTGCCAGCGCCCCGATTGCCGCGCCCTCGCCGCCGCCGGCGATCCCGCCCAGCGCCGCCCCGGCACCCGCGCCGACAAGCGCGCCGGCGGCGGTCCGCTCACCCGGGTCGTAGGGGTTGTAACCATAACCGTATCCATACGGCCCCGGATAGGCGCAGCCCCCCAGCGCGCCGGCCAGCCCTAGCATGGTCGCGGTAGCCACCCGGACGCGCATCGCGGTAATCCTCATCGATATGCACGGCTGAAACGGCCATGCCCGCGTTGGGTTGCCCGCATCGCTCGCGCGGTCCGGCGGTTTGCCCTCCGTTAACCCTGTGCGTGCGATGTTTCGTCGATGCGCGACGTCGCGGAAGCCTTGCTCGATGCTGTCCGCCACCAGCGGGCGGGCCGGCGCACCGACGCCGCCGCCCTTTGCCGCGGCGTGCTGGAAGCCGCTCCCAATCAGCCGAACGCCTTGTTCCTGTCTGGCCTGCTGGCGCTGGCTGACGACCAGCCGGGGACCGCCGCTCGGCTTTTCGCCCGCGCCGTCGCCGCCGACCCATGCCACCAGGGCGCGCGGATCAACCTCGCTCGAGCCCTGCTCGGCATCTCCCATCCTCCGGCCGCCCTCGCCGCCGCCGAGGCCGGCCTGGTCGTGTTTCCCGATGCAGCCGAACTGCATTTCGTGCGCGGAACCTCCCTCAGCGTGATGCAACGCCCCGTGGACGCCGCCGGCTCGCTCGCCCGGGCCGTGGCACTCGACCCGAGCCACGCCCGGGCGTGGCTCAATCTTGGCAACGCCTGCGCCGACCTCGATCGGCTGGAGGAGGCGGAACGCTACATTCGCACCGCCATCCGCCTCGCCCCGACACTGCCGGAGGCGCCGGCGAGCCTCGGCTTCGTGCTGACCTCGTTGGGCCGGCTGGAGGAGGCGCGCGCCGCCTGCGAGGCGGCGATCGCCCAGGCGCCGGATTTCGCCCAGGCGCACTGGAACCTCGCGACCACGGCGCTGCTCGCCGGCGACTACGCCACTGGGTTTCGCGAATACGAATGGCGCAAGCGTCACGACCGCTTCCGCCGCGACTTCATCGACCTGCCCGGCCGCGTTTGGAACGGCGAGCCGGTGGATGGCCTCGACGTGCTGGTTCAGGCCGAGCAGGGCCTCGGCGACACCATCCAGCTCAGCCGCTATTTCCGGCTGATCGCGGCCCGTGGCGGGCGAGTGACGCTTGCCTGCGATCCGACGTTGATCCCATTGCTGCGCCGCGCGCCGGGCCTGCACGCGGCGGTGGACAAGGGCGCGCGCCTTCCCGCCTACGATCTCTGGATCGACCAGATGAGCCTGCCGCGCGTGTTCGCGACGATGCCCGACACGATACCAGGAGCCGTCGGCTGGCTCACCGCCGAGCCGGATGCGCTCGCCTCGATGGCGGCCTCCTTGCCGCCGGGGCCGCGCATCGGGATCGTCTGGGCGGGCAACCAAGCCCACTCCAACGACCGCCGCCGCTCGTTGCCGTCGGCGGTCGTCGCGCGCCTTGCCGACGTATTCGTCGTGCCGCTCATCAGCCTGCAAGTCGGAGAGCGCGCGAAGGAGGCGGCGGCGTACGGCTTTCACGACTTGTCGACCCGGCTCACCGACTATGCGGCGACCTCGGCGGCGGTGGCCTCGCTCGACCTGCTGCTGTGCGTCGACACCTCGGTCGCCCATCTCGCCGGCGCGCTCGGCACGCCGGGCTGGGTGATGCTTCCGTACGCGCCCGACTGGCGCTGGCTGTCCGGCCGCGACGATACGCCGTGGTACGACTCGCTTCGCTTGTTCCGCCAGCCTCGGCCAGGCGACTGGACGTCGGTGATCGAGCGCGTGGCGGAGACCCTGGAGAGCGTCTCGCGGCCGGCTTGATTGACGAGAGCCTCGGGGCCGTCCCACCATCGCCCCATGCGCGACGATTGGCACCTCCCGACCCCTCTGGCCCGTGCCCGCGCGATCGGCCCGCTCGTCGCGGACGCAGCCGATGCGATCGAACGCGACCAGCGTATTCCACGCGCCCTGCTCGCGTCCTTGCACGAGTCGCGTCTGTTCCGTTTGCTCCTCCCAGGCAGCGCGGGCGGTGAGGAAACCCATCCGGGCGCCTATCTCCGCGCGGTGGAGGAGATCGGCCGTCATGACGGCTCGGTCGCGTGGTGCATGTTCGTCGCCAACAGCTCCGCGCTGATCGCGGCCTATCTCGATCCCGCCGCCGCGCGGGCCATCTACACCGACCCGCACGCCTCCATCGCCTGGGGACCGCCCGGCGCCGATCGCGCCCGTGCCGTGCCGGGTGGCTATATCGTGAACGGGCGCTGGCGCTTCGCGAGTGGATCGCGTCACGCGACGTGGATGGGCGCGCATGGCAACGTCGAGGAATCGGACGGGTCGTTGCGCCTGAACCAGGCTGGCCGGCCGACCATCCGCACCCTGCTGTTCCCCGCCGAGCATGCAACCTTGATCGACGACTGGGACGTGATCGGCCTGCGCGGCACCGCCAGCGTGTCGTACACGGTCGCGGATCTGTTCGTCCCGGAAGCCTACAGCTCGACCCGCGAGGACCCCGCGCTCGTTCGCGAAACCGGGCGGGTGTACGCCATCCCGCAGCAGGGACTCTACACGGTCGGCGCGGCCGGCACGGCGCTCGGGATCGCGCGCGGGATGCTCGATGCCTTCTTTACCCTCGCGACCCACAAGACCCCGCGCGCGCTCGCCGGCCCGTTGGCCCGCAATGCCGCCGTGCAGACAGAGGTGGCGCAGGTCGAGGCCCGGCTCAGCGCCGCCCGCGCGTGGCTGCTCGCGAGCCTGGACGACATCATGACCGACCCCGACCCGCGCGCGCCGATCGAGGTGCCCGACCGCGCCCGCCTCCGCCTCGCCGCGACCCACGCCATTCAGTGCGCGATCGAGGCCGCCGACTGGACCTACCGCGCCGCCGGCACCGATGCGATCCAAGCCGGCAGCGTGTTCGAGCGCCGCTTCCGCGACATGCACACCGTCTCCCAGCAGCTCCAGGCGCGTATCGCGAATTTCGAGGCGGTCGGGCGTATCCTGATGGGCGTCACGCCGGAGACGCCGTTCCTGTAGAGCAGGTTCGGATCAGGTTAATGCCAAACTCCGTCATTGCGAGCGCAGCGAAGCAATCCAGCCGGACGCGTGGCGGTGGGTCGGATTGCTTCGCCTTCGGCTCGCAATGAGTCCCCCCCCCAAAGACTTCGTCAACTCACGCCAGCCCGAAATACGCCCGGTGCAGCGCGTCGTCGGCGTTCAACGCCTCCACCGTCCCATCGAAGCGGATGCGTCCCCCCTCCAAGGTCAGCACCCGGTCGGCGAGGTCGAGGAAGGCTACGTTCTGCTCGGCGATCAGCATCGCCAGTCCGTCGGCCCGGAATCGCCCGAGGATCTCGATCACCTGCTGGACGAACAACGGCGACAGCCCGGCGGAGGGCTCGTCCATCACCAGCACCCGCGGACCCGACGCCAGCGCCTTGCCGATGCCCAGCATCTTGCGCTGCCCACCCGACAGGCTGCCGGCCAGCGCGCGCTTGCGTGCAGCGAGGTCGGGAAAGACGCCGTACAGCTCCTCCAGCCGCAGGCCCAGCGCCGCGCGATCGGCGAACTGCCCGCCGATGCGAAGGTTCTCGTCGATCGTCAGACCGGGAAACACGCCAAGCTCGGACATGTACGCCATGCCTCGCCGCACCCGCCGGTCGGTCCGCAGCGCGGTCACGTCCGCCCCGTCGAGTCGCACCTCGCCGCGCCACGCCGGCATCAGGCCGACGATGACCTTGAGCAAAGTCGTTTTTCCGGCGCCGTTCGCGCCCAGTAGCACTACGCTCTCGCGCGGGCGCACGTCGATCCCGGCGCCCCATAGGACCTGCACCTTGCCGTAGCCGGCCTCGATGCCGCGCGCGGCGAGCAGGGTGTCAGTCATGCTTGCCGCCACCCAGGAATACCCGGATCACCTCAGGATCGCGCGTCGCGTCCGCCAAGGTGCCGCCGAAGAACTCCTTGCCGGACGCCATCACCACCACCCTGTCGGTCACCCGGTCGATGAAACCCATCAGATGCTCGACGACCAGCAACGCCATCCCGCCCGCGGCCAGCGCACGCAATTTGTCGGCCATGCGACCCAGTTCCGCCGGGTTGAGCCCGGCCGCCAGTTCGTCGACCAGCAACAAACGCGGCGAGGTGGCGAGCGCGCGGGCAAGGTCGAGCGTCTTTTGCTGCGCGCTGTTCAGTTCTCCCGCGGGTTTCCCGGCGAAGCCGTCGAGGGCGAGCGAGGCGAGCAGCGCGCCCAGATCGGGTGGATCGCCCCTGTTGCCGTACGTCGCGGCGATCTCCACGTTCTCGGCGACCGTCAGCGACAGGAAGGGCTTGGGCGACTGAAACGTCCGGTTGATGCCGTGGCGCGCCAGCAGATGCGCCGCGGTGCCCCCGATCGAGCGGCCCCGATACAACACCCGCCCGCCATCTGGCGCATAGAGGCCGGAGATGACGTTGATACAGGTCGTCTTGCCCGACCCGTTCGGTCCGACCAGACCCAGCACCTCGCCGGCGTTGAGGTGAAAACTCACCTGATCGAGCGCGCGAAAGCCACCGAATCGCTTGACGAGGTTCTCGACCGCGAGGATCGGCTCAGGGGACACGGATGCCCCGACTGGTCAGCAGGGAAACCAACCCGTTCGGCAGGAACAGCACGAGGACCATGATCAGCGCGCCGTAGATAAGCTGGAAATACTGCGGCACGGTGATGCCGATCCAGTTGTAGACGCCGTACAGGATCAGCACCCCCAGCAACGGCCCGGTCAAGGTGGTGATGCCGCCGAACAGCGTGAACACCACGGCGAAGATCGAGATGCCGAGGTCGAAGGCGCTGTCGGGGTAGAACACCGAGATGTGCCAGGCGAAGGAGCCGCCCACCAGCCCGGCGATCAGCGCCGACAGCAGCGACGCGATGATGCGCCCGCGTACCACGGAAATGCCGGCCATCTCGGCGCTCTCCGGGTCCTCGCGGATCGCCTGCAACGACAGCCCGAAGCGCGAGTTGCGGAGATAGACGACTAGCAGCAGCGTCCCCGCCATGACCACGAGGCCCACATAGTAGGAGAACGCCGGGGCGAACACCCCGCTCAGCGAGACGCCGTACGGCCCCTTGGTGATGTCCTGCAACGACGGGTTGGCGACGACCTCGTAGACCGCCTGCGCGGCGGCGAGGCTCGCGATGGCGAAATAGGCGCCTGACAGGCGCAGCAACGGGATCAGGACGACGCCGAGGATCAGCGCGGCCACCCCCGAGCATAGCATGGCCGGCAACGGGCCGACATGCAGGTGCATCACCGCGAGCGCGAACCCGTAGGCGCCGGCGCCGTAATAGCCGACATAGCCGAACGGCAGATAGCCGGTGAAGCCGTAGACGACGTTCAGCCCCTGCGCGAGGGTGAAGAACATCATGAAGTTGAACAGCATCAGCTCGTTGGAATAGACCCCGCGCGCGATGCCCATGATCGCCACGGCGATCAGCGCGACCGCGACGTCGCCGCCGATCCGTCCCTTGTGGCGGCGAGCAAGGCCTTTACGCACGCCGCACGCTCCGACCGAACAGGCCCTCCGGGCGGACCAGCAGCACGCCGATCAGCAGCAGGTTGGGCAGCAGATTGGCCCAGGAGCTGAGGTAGGTTTGCATCAGCATCAG
>JBDTFI010000325.1:0-12706 GCA_039938035.1 Acetobacteraceae bacterium
CGGCGCGGCGGCCCGGACCACCTTGCGATCACTCTCAGCCCGCTGATGCCAGGTCGGGCCGCCCGGCAGGTCGATTTCCATGCGCCACGGCGCGGCCCGGGCGGGGGCGGCGGTCGTGCCGACGCACACCGCTCCGAGGGCAAGCAGGCACACGAGGCGCGCGACAGGACGCATCCGCCTCAATCGAAGCTCGCCAGGAGCTGGTCGATGTCGGACTGGTCCATCGCCGCGGCGGGAAGCTGCGGGCCGTTCAGCAGCGCCGCCTCGCCCAATGACCCCGAGACGGCCCGCCCGTCCGTCCGCCCGCGCGCCCCGAATGTCGCCACGATCTGGGCGACCTTCCGCTCGATCGCCTTCAGCGTGCCGACCACCTTGGTGATGCGCTGGCCGGTGATGTCCTGAAAGCCGCACGCCTCGTAGATGCGGGTGGTGGCGTCGCGCAGGCGCGCGGCGTCGGCGCCGTCGAGATCGTCGGCCACACCGTCCAGCGTCTCGCAGCTCTCCAGGATCGCGATGGTCGCGGTCGCGGTGTGCGCGACGATCGCGTCCAGCTCGTCGGTGGCGAACGGAATGTCGGAGGCGGTGATGTCGTCGACGCCGAGGGCGGCGATCTCGGCCTTCGCGTTGGCGATGATCCGGCCCAGCTCCTCCACCTCGTCGAGCAGGTCGCGTTCGGGCACGCTCATTTCGCCGCGCAGCGCCGCGAGCACCGCGCGCACGACCTCGGCCACCCATTCGGGCTCGGCCGCCGGATAGCGGGCGCGGATCGCGCCGAGGACGCGGGCCAGCGTCTCGATCGCGGTGCCGGCGAACGCCTCAGTCATTGCCGAGCACCTTCTCGATCTTGTCGCGCAGGGTCTCGGCGTTGAACGGTTTGACGATGTAGTTCGACACGCCGGCCTTCTTGGCGGCGATGACGTTCTCGGCCTTGCTTTCCGCGGTGATCATGATGAACGGCATCGCCCTCAGCCTTGCATCCGCACGCACCTCCTGCAGGAGTTGCAGGCCGGTCATCGGCTGCATGTTCCAGTCGCTGATGACGAGGCCGAAACCGGTGCCGCGCAGCTTGGCCAGTGCCTCGGCGCCGTCGGTCGCTTCCTCGACGTTGTTGAAGTCGATCTGCTTCAGCAGGTTGCGGATGATCCGCAGCATCGTCTTGTAGTCATCGACGATCAGCACATTCATCGCCTTGTCGATCGGCATTCAACCGTTCCTATGGTTACTTCGCCGCCGTGATCTCGGCGGCGCGGCGCTCGCGAACCCGGGCCAGCTCGGTCGTGGTCTCGCGCGCCTTGTCCGGATTCATCGCTGCGAGGATCGCCGCCGCCCTCCGCTCGTTCATGTGGTCCAGCAGCTTGACCAGCACGGCCATGTCCAGATCGTCGAATATCCGCGCCGCGTCGCGCGGCTTCATCTTCTCGTAGAGCGAGACCAGACCGAGCCAGTCGGAATCGTCGCGCTGGCGCCGCGCCGCATCGAGCTGTTCCAGCCGCCCCTGCAACGCCTTCAGCTCGCCCACCCGCTGGTCGAGTTTCTGCGCGGTCGCGGCGAGCACCGATTCCCGCGCGCGCAGCGCCGCCTCGCGGGCATCCAGCTCCTCGCGGCGTTTGCGAAGATCGAGCAAAACGGCCTGCTCCGATTGCGCGGGGATCGCCGTTGGCTCGCCGGGCTTGTCGGTCGGAACGGGTGGCGCCGGCATCGGCGCGGCGAGCGCGGCGGGGGCCGGGGCTGGGGCGGGCGCGCCCGCCTGCGCCTGGGCGGCCGAGGCGGCAAGCACCAGTCCGGCGCACTTCACCGCCAGCATGGCGAACATCGCGACGATGGTGAGCGGCAGCAGCCGAGGGGCTTGCAAGGTCATCGCGCCAACCTCAACGCCTTGAGAAGATCGCGCTCCGCCTGGCTTCGCAGCTTCGGCTGCCCGGCCTCCGCCGCCGGCTCGGGGACTGGCGCGTGCAGCAGCGGACGGGCCGCGCGCACCATCTGTTCGAGCCGATCTGCCGCACGCTCCCCGCGCTCCACCAGAAACGCCAGATCGCCCTGCACCGTGCGCCCCGCGTCGACCTGGCGCGCGACCTGCCGCCCGGCGCCGTCGGCGGCGACGCGCAACTGCTCGATGCCGATTTCAGCCTGACGAAAGCTCGCGTTGAAGCCGGCGACCAGTTCCTCCAGCGCCACGCGGTCGCGCTTCAGCACGCCGAGCGCGCGCTCCAGCCGCAGCGCGTGAAACAGCGTCGCGGCGAGCAGCCCGACCAGCGCCAGTTCGAGCAACCATTGCCAGCCGCCCATCTTCCTACCGCTCCTCCGGAAGCGGGCGCGCGGCCTCACGCTCGATGCGCACGGCAAGGCGGTTCTTGCGCCGCCCGACCTTTCCCTCGAACATCGGGACGGTGCCGCAACGCAGCTGGACGGAGGCGCCGGGCACGGTATTCAACACGATGCGGCTGCCCGGCCTGAACGCCATGACGTCCGATAGCCGCATGACCTGCTCGTCCAGCACGGCGTCGAGTCCGACCTCGGTATCCCACAGTTCCTCGGCCAGATGGGTCTCCCAGATCGCATCACGGCCGAACTTCTCGCCCATGAATTGCTGCAACAGCAGTTCGCGTACCGGCTCCAGCGTCGCGTACGGCAGCAGCAGCTCCAGGCGGCCGCCGCGATCCTCCATGTCGATGCGCAGCCGGACGAGCACGGCGGCGTTGGACAGCCGCGAGATGGTGGCGAAGCGCGGATTCACCTCCAGCCGCTCGTAGCGGAAGGTGACCGGGCACAGCGGATCGAAACTCGCCGACAGATCGGTCAGCACGACATGGATCAGCCGTTCGACGAGGGTACGCTCGATGGTCGTGTACGGCCGTCCCTCGATCCGCATGGCGGCGGTGCCGCGCCTGCCGCCCAGCAGCACGTCGACGATCGAGTAGATCATCGCGCTGTCGACGACCATCAGGCCGTAATTGTCCCACTCCTCCGCCTTGAACACGGCGAGCATCGCCGGCAACGGGATGGAGTTCAGATAGTCGCCGAACCGCAAGCTGAGGATGTTGTCGATGCTGACTTCGACATTGTCGCTGGTGAAGTTGCGCAGGCTGGTCGACATGATCCGCACCAACCGGTCGAAGACGATCTCCAGCATCGGCAGGCGCTCGTACGACACGAGGCCGGAGCTGATGATCCGCTGCATCCCGGTCCGGCTGTCGCCGCCCAAGGGGCCGTCGTCGAAGCCGAGCAGGCTGTCGATCTCCGCCTGGTTGAGCACGCGTGCCGGCGGAGCGGGCTGGGCCACCTCGGCGGCCGCGCTTTCCTGGGCACCCCAGGCGGCGGCCAGTTCCTCGTCGCTCTGTTTCGCGTCCTCGGTCATTGCACCAGCATCTCGACGAACAGGACGTCGGCGACCTGGCCCGGCGCGGCGGCGATATCGGCACGCGCGATCAGCTCCTCGCGCAGCCGGTAGGTGCCCACCGATCCGCGCAGATCGTCCGGACGCACGTCGCGAAGATAGGTCTGGAACAGATCCTCCAGTCGCGGCAGTGCGGCGTGGACCGCCTTCTCGTTGGCGGCCCCATGCACCTCGATGCGCGCCCGCAGCTTGATGTAGCGGGGCCGGCGGGGGTCGCTGTCGAGATTGGCCACCATCTCCGGCAGATCGACATAGACCGGCGGTGCGGCGACGGCCTGCTTGGCGGTGTTTTTCGCACCGAACAGCATCGCCGGCATTCCCGCGAACCACATCCCGGCGCCCAGCAACACGAGCACCGCGGGCAAAGTGAGGGCGATCAGCTTGCGCCGGCTGCGCGAAGCCGGCGCCGGCACGGCGTCGCCGTCCGCGACGGGCGGGTCCGCGTCCGCCGGTTCGGCCTTCACCAGTTTCGTCGCCTTGGCCTTGGCCATCGCCTGTGCATCCGCCCGCGTGCGCCGCGGCGACCGAGGGTGGCACCGCCCGGTTAACGAAGGCTTTCCGCGCCACCCGGCCCGGCACACCCGGCCGTGCCGCTCGGCACAACCTGCCGCCGGGGCAGCGTCAAACCACGCAAGCCGGCGGTTCCGGGGGTGGCACGGGCTTTGCGCTGACAGAGCCAGCCGAACCACAGGAACTCGCCGATGGATCTTGCCAGCACAGTCGCCCTCTCGCGCATGGACGCCGACATGCGCGCGATGAATGTCACCGCCAACAACATCGCCAACGCCTCCACTCCAGGCTTCAAGGCCGAGGCGGTGCAGTTCACCGACTGGCTCAGCCGCCAGACCGGGGCCGCCACGCCGCCGGGCGGGGCGACGATCGCCTTCGCGCAGGACCGTGCGACCTGGCGCGACACCGCCCCGGGCACGCTGACCCACACCGCCAACCCGCTCGACCTCGGCCTCGGCGAGGCCGGCTACTTCACCGTCGAAACGCCGCGCGGGCCGCGCCTGACCCGCGATGGGCGCTTCGGCCTGATGCCCAACGGCACCATCGCCGACGCGGCCGGCGAGCCGCTGCTCGACGTGAGCGGCAAGCCGATCCGCTTGTCGCCCGCCGACACCAACCTCAGCGTCGCCGGCGACGGCACGCTGTCCAGCGAGAACGGACGCATCGGACGGATCGGCGTGGTGCGGCCCCAGGACCCGCGCGCGCTCACCGCCGAGGGCGCCACCTTGATGCGTGCCGACACGCCGACCGCGCCGAGCCCGCGGCCGCGCATCGTCCAGGGCGCGGTGGAGGATTCAAACGTCGCCCCGGTGACGCAGATCAGCCGGATGCTCGACCAGTCGCGCCAGTTCTCCTACCTCGGGGCATTCCTGCAAGCCGAGGCCGATCGCGAGCGAACGACGATCGACAAGCTGCTGCCCACCCCGCAGGGAGGCTAGGCGATGCGCTCGCTCGATATCGCCAGCACCGGAATGCAGGCGCAGCAGACCAGCGTCGAAGTCATCTCCAACAACATCGCCAACATGACGACCACGGGCTTCAAGCGCCAGCGGCCGGAGTTCCAGGACCTGATCTACCAGAACCTGCGCCGGGTCGGATCGAACAGCTCCGATTCCGGGACCATCGTGCCGTCCGGCGCGCAAGTCGGGCTGGGCGTGAAGACCGCCGCGATCTACCGGATCAACGAGCAGGGCAACCTGCAACAGACCTCGAACGTGCTCGATCTCGCGATCCAGGGAAACGGCTATTTCCAGGTGACGCTGCCGGACGGCCAGACGGGCTTCACGCGCGACGGCACATTCGGCCTGGCGCCCGACGGCACCATCGTCAGCGCCGACGGCTATCCGGTGCAGCCGGGCATCCAGGTGCCGAGCAACGCGACCAACGTGACGATCAACACTTCGGGCCAGGTGCAGGCGACGATCGCCGGACAGACTGCGCCGACGACGGCGGGCCAGATCCAACTCGCGGCGTTCGCCAACCCGGCGGGGCTCGATTCCCAAGGCGACAACATGTTCCTCCAGACCGCCGCCTCGGGGTCGCCGGTGACCGGCACCGCGTCGACCACCGGTTTCGGCTCGATCATGCAGGGCTTCATCGAGACATCGAACGTCAACGTCGTCACCGAGATCACCAACCTGATCACCGCCCAACGCGCCTACGAGATGAACAGCAAGGTGATCAGCAGCAGCGACGACATGCTGAGCACGCTCACCAACCTGCGCTGAGGCAACCGTCATGCGCCTGATCAAGCGATTTTTTCCGCAACCGTCGTCATGCCCGCCCACGGGTCCGGCAAAGTGCCGGCCCGAGGACAGGCTCCTGCGGGTATCCACGTCTTGCTGGCGGCACACGAAGACGTGGATACCCGCATTCGCGGGCATGACGGTGCTTTTCGCCGCCACGCAGACCGCCTCCGCCGCCACGCTCAAGCCGCTCTCGACGCTGCATTCATCGGTGGTGCGGCTGTCAGACCTGTTCGCCGATGCCGGGCGCAACGCCGATCGGGTGCTTGGCCCCGGCCCGGCACCGGGCGCGCGCATCGTGGTGGAGGCGCGCCAACTCGCCGCCATCGCCCGCTCCTACAGCGTCGACTGGCACCCGGCCTTCGCCGCCGAACGCGTCGTGCTCGACCGTCCCGGCCGCCCGCTCGGACGCGCCGAGACGACGGCGGCCTTGTCCGCCGCGCTCGTCTCCGCCGGCGCACCCGCCGACGCCGAGATCGAGATCGCCGCTTTCGATCCGCCGATGGTTCCGATCGATCGCACGGTAACGCCGACGGTGACGCAACTCGACTACGACGCCACCTCCGGGCGGTTCACCGCGGAGCTTGGCCTCGACGGCGCGGGGGCGGACGCGACCGCGTGGCGGGTGTCCGGCCTCGCGCGGAACATGGTGGAGACGGCGGTGGCGGCGACGCGGCTGTTGCCGGGCGCGGTGCTGACCGCCGCCGATGTGCGCCTCGCCCGGGTTCCGGTGGAGCGGGTGCCGGCGGGTGCGGCGAGGCGGATCGAGGACGCGGTGGGCAAACAGCTCCGCATCCAGATCGCCGCCGGATCGCCGCTTCCGCTGTCGGACCTGACCGCCCCGACCCTGGTGCGCCGGGAGGCTCGCGTGCTGATGGTGGCCGAGGGACCCGGCCTGTCGCTGACCGCCGAGGGGCGCGCGTTGGAGGCGGGCGCGGCGGGAGAGCACATCAAGGTGCTGAACCCGGTCTCGAAAGCCGTGGTCGATGCCGTGGTGATCGGCGATAGCCGTGTCCGGGTCGATCCCGAGTCGGCGCCGATCACGCCGGCGGGCGGCGGGCCACGGCGATGAAGCCGCTTCCGCGCGCCGCCGCGATCATGCTGCTTTTCGCTTGCTCGGGGTGCGACACCTTGCAATCGCTGTCCGAGGTGGGCCGGCCGCCGGCCCTGTCGCCGACCCAGGACCCTACGCGTACGCCCGGGTGGCACCCGGTCACCATGCCGATGCCCACCGCGCAGGAGGCGCCATCGGAGGGGGAATCGCTGTGGCGCCCCGGGTCGCGGGCGTTCTTCAAGGATCAGCGCGCGAGCCGCGTCGGCGATCTGGTGACGGTGCTGGTCAGCATGAACGATCAGGCCACCCTGAAGAACGCCACCACCGCGACCCGCAACAGCGCCGAGGCCGCCGGCCTTCCCAATTTGTTCGGGCTGGAGAACCTGCTCACCCATGTTCCGATGGATCCCTCCAAGCTGATCTCGATGAGCAGCAGCAACAGCAATGTCGGTGCCGGCCAGGTCCAGCGCAGCGAGTCCGTGACGGTGCGTCTGGCCGGCGTGGTGACGCAGGTGCTGCCGAACGGCAACCTCGTGGTGATGGCGCATCAGCAGTTCCGTGCCGATGCCGAACTTCGCGACCTGCAGGTAAGCGGCGTCATCCGCCCGGAGGATATCGCCAGCGACAACACGATCCAGAGCGACCGCATGGCCGAGGCGCGCATTGCCTACGGCGGACGCGGCGAGCTGACCCGGGTGCAGACGCCGCGCGCGGGCCAGCAGGTGATGGATATCCTGCTGCCGTTCTGAGGGCGGCCGAGGGGGCAAGGTGACAATGCGGCGGGCAGGTTCTATGCCGCGCCGCGACATGCCACGCCATCCTCTTGCCCTCGCGCTCGCCGCGCTGTCCCTCGCGGGATGCGCCGGGGACTACTCGGCCAACACCTACAACGCGGTCGCCGTCCAGCAGGCCAACAAGGTGGAGCGCGGGATGGTCGTCGGCTTCCGCGAGGTCGCGGTCAGCGCGGAGGGCACCATCGGCGCGGTGACCGGCGGCGCCGCCGGCGGCATCGCCGCCGGGCAGGCCCCGCTCGGCCCGGTGTCGCGGGCCTTCTCGGCGATCGGCGGCACGCTGGTCGGCGGCCTGGTCGGCACGGCGGCCGAACACGCGGTCGGCGACACGCACGCCTGGGAGTACATCATCCGCGAGCCCTCGGGCGAGCTGATCTCGGTCACCCAGGCCGACAAGACGCCGCTGCCGATCGGCCAGAGTGTGCTGGTCATCACCGGCAAGCAGGCCCGCGTGGTGCCGGACTACACCGTGGCGCTGCCCGAACCGGCGAAGCCGGCACCGGCGCCGAAGCCGGCAAAGCCTACGCCGATCGTGGAGACGCCGCTGCCGCCAATGGTGCAAGTGGCCCCGCCGCCCGCGGTCCCGACGCTGGTTATTCCGCCGCCGGCCGTTCCCGCTTTACCGGCTCCCGTCGCGGCCCCTTCGATCCCATAGCGGCGCGGCCGATCGTCAGGACCGGCTGCGATTATAGTCCGTCAGGCGCAGTTCGATCCGCCGGTTCCTGGCGTATCCGGCGGCCGTGTCCGTGGAGTCGAGCGGGTGGTTGTCGCCGAACCCGGTGGCCGAGAGATGGTCGGCCGGCACGCCTGCCTTGATCAGCAGGTTCACCACGCTGATCGCGCGCGCCGCCGACAGCTCCCAGTTCGAGGCGAACCGGCCGCTGGTGATCGGCTGGCGGTCGGCGTAGCCGTCCACGTCGAGCACCCAGGCGATGCCGGGCGGGATCTTGTCGGCGATGTGCTTCACGGTCTCGGCGATCTTGCTCATCTGCACGACGCCGTCAGGCGACATGTCGGCGCTGTTGAGCGGGAACAGGACGTCGCTTTGCATGACGAAGCGATCACCGACCACGTCGATGCCCGGCTCGCCCGCCAGCACCTTCCGCAAGGTGCCGAAGAAGTCGCTCCGATACTCCTGCAACTCCTGCACCTTCGCTGCCAATGCGACGTTCAGCTTCTGGCCAAGGTTGGCGATCGTCGCATCCTTCTCGTTTCCGCTGGTCTTCGCGAGATCGAGCGCGCTCGCCACGGCGCCGAGCTGCGCCTTGAGCTGATCAACCTGCTGGTTCAGCAGCGCGATCTGCGCCTTGGCGCTGTCGCCGAGCTTCTGCTCGCCCGCGAGTTGCGCGGTGACCGCGAGGCGGCGGTCCTGCTCGGTCATCGCGCGCGCCGCCGCGTTCTGCGCTTGCAGCTCGAGCTGGTCGCGCAGCGCGCCCAGGGCACGCACTTGCTCGTCGAGCTTGGCGAGATCGCTCAGCTTGGCCTGGATGGTGGCGCGATCGGCCTGCACGGTGCGATCCATCGCCTCGGCGGCGCGTTGCATGTCGGTCAACCGCTGCCGCGCGTCGGCGAGTTTGCCGGCGAGGTCGGTCGCGCGCGCGTTGTTAGCCTGCGCGCTCGATTGCGCGGTGCCGAGCTGGGTGGTCAGGCCGGTGATCTGCGTCGAAAGACTCTGCTGTTCGGCATTCGCGGTGGCGAGCGCGCTGGTGAGCTGCGCGACGGTGCCCTCCAGCGTGGTCGCGTGCGAGGTTTCCAGCGACAGCATCTTGCCGACCTCGGCGAGTTTTTGGCTCACCGAATCGAGTTCCTTGCTGCGTCCGGTCAGCGCGAAGGACAGGAACCCTTGCGCGAGCACGAAGACCAGCAGGACGAAGATGATGACCATCAGCAGCGTGGACAGGGCATCCACGTAGCCGGGCCACGCCTCCATTCCCGGCGCCCCGGAGGCGCGGCGGCGCGGCCCGAGGGCCATCTAGCCGCGCTCCTCGGAGAGTGCGGCGATGGTGCGGGTCAGAACCCGCAGATCGCTGCGCAGCTCCGCCGTGCTCTGCGTGCGCCCTTGCTCGCTTTCCGACAGCAGGCGCTGCAAATGAAGGTCGATGTTGCGCAGATGCGCGCGGGAGACTTCGTCCATGCCGGACTCGCCGCGCAGATCGGTCAGGCGTTGCAACGCGGGGGCCAGCAATGCCTGCGTCTCGCCGATCCGCAGCATCAGTTGCTGGCTCGCGCGCATGGTGTCGGTGAGCGCGGCCATCCGCTCGGTCAGGGTCTGGATCGCCTGGCTCGCCTGCGCGCGGCTGTCCTCGCCGCGGGTCAAAATGTGCTGCAAGCCCTCCATGTTCTCGGCGGTCTGCTCCAGCAGCGCCTGGACGTAGACCGGGACCGAGCCCTCGTTCTCCGACAGCACGCCCGAGGACAGCCGCGTGAGGCCGGCGAGCCATTCCTCCAGCTCGTTGAAGAAGCGGTTCTGCGCCTGCGCCGCCGTGAGGTCGAGGAAGCCTAGCACGAGGGCGGAGGACAGGCCGAACAGGCTGGCCGAGAAGGCGATCCCCATGCCGTTCAGCGGCTGCGCGAGGCCGGATTTCAGTTGCTCGAACAACTGGGCGACGTCGCTCGATCCGATGGTCATGTGCTGGATCACCATCGAGACGGCACCGATGGTGCGCAACAATCCCCAGAACGTGCCGAGCAGGCCAAGGAAGATCAGCAGCCCGGTCATGTAGCGCGCCAGTTCCCGGCTCTCGTCGAGGCGCGAGCCGATGGAATCGAGCAGGCTGCGGGCGCCCATCGTGGAGAGCGTGACGCGGGCCTGTCCGCCTCGCGCATTGTCGCGGGCCGCCAACATGGAGGCCATGGGCGCCAGCAGGCGCGGCGCCGGGATGACCGATCGCGGGCGGCGGGTCTGATACGCTTCCAGCCAGGCGACCTCGGGGTTGAGCCGGACCACTTGGCGCAAGGTCCAGGCGATGCCCACCAGCAGCAGGAACAGGATCAGCCCGTTAAGGTCGGGGTTGGCGAGGAAGATGAAGCGCAAGGTGGGCGACAGCCACGCGGCGATACCCGCGACGGCGAGCAGGAACACCAGCATCCGGATCAGGTATTGCGTCGGGCGGGTCATCGTTGGCTCGCCTGCTTCTGTGGGGCGCCGTTCGCGCCCATCACCGTGACGACCGCCCGATCGGCATCGCCGGGCTGCCCGGGATGCGGTGCGCCGAGGGCGCGGACGTAGATGCTGCCGGCCGGCACGCCGGCGCCCACCAGGGCGCCGCGGACGGCGAGAGCACGTGCGAGCGACAGGCGCCGCGCTATCGAGGCGTCTCCGCCGGTCGCCGGCGCATAGGCCGCCACCTCGAAGCTCGTGGTGTCGCCGCGCGGCGTGTCATGGGCGAGCGAGGCGAGCGCGCTGGCGTCCGGCGCGGTGAGGTCGGCCTGTCCGGCGGCGAAGCCCACGCGCAAGGTGCGGTCCGGGGCCGGAGCCGGGGCCGGGAGGGTCGCGGCCGGTACGCTTGGCGGCGCGGGACCCGCGGCGAGCGGGGGGATCGCCGCGACCGTGGCCGGCGGAGCGGTCGGCGGGGTGGTCGGGACCGTCGGCAAGGACGCCACCACTTGGGGCGGGCTGGATTTGGCGGCCGGTTTGGCCGCTGCGACCATCGGTTCGCGCGCCTTGGCCGTCCTGCGGGTCGGCGTGCGCTCGGCGCGGCGATACACATGGCGTTGCGGCGGCCGCGCGGCCTCCGCCGGGAGCGCGTCGAGCGCGTGCAGATCGAGCGTGACCTGCGCCGGCGCGGGCGCCGACAGACCGAGAAGAATGACGCCGATGGGAGCCAGTGCGGGCAAAGCGGCGCGGCGCATCACCCGGAGGGAAATGCCGGAGCCGTCCATCATGTGGCCACTGGTACATCCACTGGCGCCGCCACCCCGATGCCCTCGATCACCGCCTCGCGCAGCCGCGGATGCAGATGCGGGTTGCCGGCGACGACGTTGCCGCTGTCGCGCGGATCCTTGCCGGCGGGATCGGTCGCGTAACCGCCCGCCTCGCGCACCAGCAGCAGCCCCGCCGCCATGTCCCACGGCTTCAACCCCAACTCCCAGTACCCGTCGTAGCGGCCCGCCGCAACCCAGGCGAGGTCGAGGGCAGCGGCGCCGAAGCGGCGGATTCCCGCGACACGGGGCATCAGGCTTGTCAGCGTGCGCGAAAACGCGGCGCGCCGCGCGGGGCCGACCGCGGCGAACGGGATGCCGGTGGCGAACAAGGCCTCGCTCAGCTCCCGCCGCGCCGAGACGCGCAGCCGGCGTTCGTTCACGAACGCGCCGCCGCCCTTCTCGGCCCAGAACATCTCGTCGGACGCCGGCGCGTAGATCAACCCGGCGGCGATCTCGCTGCCGCCGTCCGGCAGGCGCTTCTCCAGCCCGATGCTGATCGCCCAGTGCGGGACGCCGTGCAGGAAGTTCGTCGTCCCATCCAGCGGATCGACCACCCAGCGCCAGGCCCAGTTCTCCGAGCCAGAGGCGCCGGATTCCTCCATCAGGAACGCATAGCCGGGCCGCGCCCGGTCCAGTTCCTCGCGCAACGTGGCCTCGGCGCGGATATCGGCCTGGGAGACGAAATCCGACGGCCCCTTGATGCTGACCTGGAGCTGCTCGACCTCGGAGAAATCGCGCAGCAGGCGCTTGGCGGCCTTCTGCGCGGCGCTTGCCATGACCGAGAGGTGCGGGGAAAGGCGTGGGGCCAAGCGCGTCAGCCCTTCGAGCGTTCGACGTAGCTGGCGTCCTCGGTGCGCACGACGATGCGCTCCCCGGTCTCGATGAAGGGCGGCACCGAGGTCTTGACGCCGTTCGACAGCCGCGCGGGCTTGTAGGAGGACGCGGCGGTCTGGCCCTTCACCACCGGATCGGCCTCGACCACCTCCAGGATGACGGTGGGCGGCAGGGTCGCGCCCACCGGGTCGCCTTCCACCATATCGATTTCCACGGTCATGTTGTCCTGCAGGAACGGCGCCGCGTCGCCGAGGATCGCCAGGGGGATATGGACCTGCTCGAAGCTCTCCGGGTCCATCAGGACCATGTTGTCGCCCTCGGTGTAGGAGTACGTGTATTCCTTCTGCTCGGTCATCAGGCGCTCCACCGTGTCGGCGGTGCGCCAGCGCTCGTTGGTCTTGTTGCCGGATTTCAGGTCGCGCATGTCCACCTGGATGAACGCGCCGCCCTTGCC
>JBDTFI010000326.1:0-2658 GCA_039938035.1 Acetobacteraceae bacterium
GGTGCATCCGTCGAACTATCGGGTCGAGGGGTTCACGACCTCGGTTGCTCCCGCGCAACTCGCGGCGATCGCGCATACCGCCGGGCTCGCACTGATCGACGACCTGGGCAGCGGCAGCCTCATCGACCTGACGCGATTCGGGCTCCAGCGCGAACCGACGGTGGCCGAGGCGGTGGCAGCGGGTGCCGACCTCGTCACGTTTTCGGGAGATAAGCTCCTGGGCGGCCCACAGGCCGGGTTGATCGTCGGACGCTCGGACTTGATCGCCCGACTGAACGCCAACCCCATGAAGCGCGCGCTGCGTCTCGACAAGGGCCGGCTGGCGGCGCTCGAACATGTGTTGCGACTGTATCTCGATCCTGACCGCCTCGCCGATCGGCTCCCGGCGCTGCGCCTGCTGACCCGCCCGGCGGAGGAAATCCGCCGCGTGGCGACGCACCTTGCCCCGCTGCTCCAGGCGCGTTGGCCGAATCGCCCGGTAACGGTGGAGGCCTCCGTCAGCCAGATCGGCTCCGGTGCGCTGCCGGTCGCGACGCTCGCCTCCTTCGCCGCGACATTGGGCGGCCCGGAGTTGGAAGCGCTGGCGGCAGAGCTGCGCGGGTTGGCGCGCCCGGTGATCGGGCGGATCGCCGAGGGGCGGCTCTGGCTCGACTGCCGCTGCCTGGAGGCGGCCGACGCGACAGCTCTGGCCTTACTGCTCCGAGGCTAGGAGAATGGCGAGTGGAGGAGAAGCGACCCCGGTGGGCCGGCCGGACTTCAAACCCGGTTGGGGCCGCCGCGCGGTCCTGGGCAGGTTCGACTCCTGCTCTCTTCCGCCGCCGCTCACGGGCCTGTGGCCGGGTTGCCCGGGGCCTGTTGCATGGCAGCAACAGTGTCCCCCAAACCGCCGCAACCCCCCTCGTTTTATTCCGAAGCCGCGGTTATGGTTCTACGTATCAACGGGCGGTGCTTGTTGCGCCACGCCGAGACCCGTGCCCGCCGGCGCGGAACGACAACGAGGAGAGAACGGATATGAAGCTTCGGAGTACGCTCCTGGCTGCCACCGTGCTGGCGCTGCCGATGGCAGCGCACGCGCAAATGATGCCGAACCTGGGCGGATTCTACGTCGGGGGCGGCATTGGCGCCAACTACCTGAATCAGGAACAATTCCAGTCGGCAGCCGGCAACAACAACAGTACCTCCTTCAACCTCAAGTCGTCGACCGGACCGGTGGGGCTCGGCTACCTGGGTTACCAGCTCGGGAACGGGCTGAGCATCCAGGTGGAAGGCGATGTCCGCAACAACAAGTTCAATTCGGTCCGTAACAGCAACAATAACTTCGCGGCGGCCGCTGGCGGCAACGAGAAGAAATACGGGCCAATGGTCAACGTGATATTCGACCTGTCGCCTTACATCTCGCTTCCGGTGTCACCGTATATCGGCGTCGGCGCCGGCTACCAGTGGGATCACCTCTCCAACCTGAAGGTCTACAACGCCGTCTCGGGGGGAGGCCCGACGCTGACCTCGAACTCCACTCAGGGCGCATTCGCCTATCAGGCGATTGTGGGCGCGCTCATCCCGATCACCGACACGGGCCTCGGGCTGACGGTCGAGTATCGCTTCATGGGCCAGACCGCGCGTAACTTTGGCGGAACGGTGACCCCGGTCAACGGTCCCCCGATCCACGGCAGCTTCCGCCTGGGGAACGAGTTCAACAACGCCCTCCTGGTCGGCTTCCGCTACACCTTCGGCGTGGCCCCGCCGCCGCCGGCCCCGGCCCCCATCGCGGCACCGGCCCCCGCGCCGGCCCGGTCGTACCTCGTGTTCTTCGACTGGGACAAGGCGACGCTCACCGACCGCGCACGCCAGATCATCCGCGAAGCAGCCCAGAACTCGACCCGCGTGCAGTACACGCAGCTTGAGGTCAACGGCTACACCGACACCTCGGGCACGGCACGGTACAACCAGACTCTCTCGATCCGCCGCGCCGAGAACGTGGCGGCCGAACTGGTGCGTGACGGCGTGCCCCGCAACGTGATCTCGATCCACGGCTTCGGCGAGACGCATCTGCTGGTGCCCACCGGCCCGGGCGTGCGCGAGCCGCAGAACCGCCGCGTCGAGATCATCATTCGCTGATCATCGAGACCACGGCGACGACACGCGACGGGGCGCCGAAAGGCGCCCCGTTTGCGTTGGATCGCCCCGCAAGGAGAACCACGATGCGTCCGCGCGCCGCCCCGCTCGCCGCCGCCCTGATCGCCGCCCCTTTCGTCGCCGCCTCCGCGCAGCCGATCCAAGGTCTCTATGTCAGCGCCGGCGCCGGGCTGAATGTGCCGCAAAACGTCCACGCGACGGTCGTGGCGCCCGGGCTCAGCAGCGGCAGCCTCCAACTTGACTCGAAGCTTGGCTTCGATGCCACCGGCAGCGTCGGTTACGCCCTCGGCGGCGGCATGCGTCTCGAGGTCGAAGGCGACTACATCAGCAATGGGATCGACCCGTCGGGCGCGCGGACCAACGGCCATGTCCGTACCTCCGGCGTAATGGCGAACGCGCTCTATGACTTCGACATCCGCAGCCGCTACGTCTTTCCCTATCTCGGCGTCGGCGCCGGCTATATGTGGACGGCTCTCAACGACGCGAGTCTCGTCGGACCGCGCGGCACGCTGAACCTGGCGGCGA
>JBDTFI010000327.1:0-6966 GCA_039938035.1 Acetobacteraceae bacterium
GTGGGCGGCAGCGGGACCTTCGTTCTCGGCAGCGTCCACATCGACGGCGGCAGCAATCTGCATGGCGACGGCGTCATCGACGCTTCCGTGGACAACGACAGCGCCGTCCACGCCACCGACAACGGCATCTTCAGTCTTTCGACCGGCGGCCTGCTAGACGTCAAGGGTGCCGTGACGGGCACCGGGGCGATGTTCCTGGAGCCGGGCGCGACCCTGAAGGTCGCCGGCGCGGTCGCCTCCACGCAGACCATCACCTTCGATACCGGCCTGCCGGAGACGCTGATCCTGGGCACGCCCGGCGGCGCGCTCGCCAGCGACGTCGCCAATTTGCAGGATTTCGACCGCATCGAGCTAGGCGGCATCAGCATCACCGGCGCGAGCGTCACCTCACCGGGTGTCGTGACCGTGACCACGTCCGGGGCGAACTACGTCCTCGAGCACGTCGGCTTCGCCCCAGGCGCGGACCAGGCCTTCCTCACCGGCCGCGACCCGATATCCGGCGACGACTTCATCCAGGTCACCTGCTTCGCTGAGGGCACGCACATCCTCACGCCATGCGGAGAAGTCGCGATCGAGGGTCTGCGCGCGGGCGACCTCGTGCTGGCCATGGAGAACGGCGGGCCGGTCCCGCGCCCGGTGCGCTGGATCGGCAACCGCCGCATCAACCTCACCGCGCATCCCCAGCCGGAACTCGCCCGGCCGATTCGCATAACCCGGCACGCCGTCGCCGAGAACGTGCCGCGCCGCGACCTACTGGTCTCGCCCGATCACGCGATCCTGCTGGGCGGCGTCCTGATCCCGACGCGGTCGCTGGTGAACGGGACGAGCATCGTGGGCGAGGAAGGGCTTGCGTCCATCCGATACCTGCATGTCGAACTGGACCGCCATTCGGTGCTGCTGGCCGAGGGCCTGGAGACCGAGAGCTACCTCGACACCGGCAACCGCGCGCTGTTCGAGAATACAGGCGCGGCGATGATCGCGCACCCGGACCTCGCCACCCCGCGCACGCTTCGATGGGACGCCGATTCCTGCGCGCCGCTCGTCACCGACCCCGCTCGCGTCGAACCGATCTGGCGCCGCCTCGCCGGGCGTGCCGTCGCGCTTGGTCATCGCCTACCGGATGTCGCGCCGGCCGTCGATCCCGGGTTGTGGCTTGAAGGAGATGCCGTCGAGGTCTCGGCCAGGAATGGCCGCCACGTCTTCGCGTTGGCACGCGGCACAAGGGCGGTGCGCCTGCGCTCGCGCGTCTTCCGCCCGGCGGATCGGCGCCCGTGGCTCGACGACCGCCGCCGCCTGGGCGTCTCGGTTGCGCGCATCGTGCTGCATGGTCCGGCGGGGACCGAGGAGATCGCGATGGATGACCCGGCGCTGTCGGATGGCTGGTGGGACGCTGAGCGCGCCAGCTGTGGCGTGTCGCGATGGACCGACGGCGACGCGAGGCTGGGGGTGCCGGACGCGACCCAGATGGTGGAAATACGCCTCGCCGGCGCCCCCTGACCGTTGGTCCCTACTCCCCTGACAGTTCCCGCCGCGACCGATCGAGTTCCTCGCTGTAGCGGCGCAGCGCGTGCTGTTCGGTCAGCAGGCCGATGACGTGGCCCGCCTCCGGCCCGTCCACCACCGCGAGCGCGTCGCTTTCGGCCCGCTCGAAGGCGCTGATCGCTTCCTTGATCGTCATCTGCGGCAGCAGCATGTCCTCCGACTGGTGAAGCACGTCGCTGACCTTGTGGCCGTCCGCTTCGTCGGCGTGCGCCTCCGCGACATAGATGATGCCGGCATAGCGGTCGTCGCCGTCGAGCACCACGACGCGCTGCGTCGAGCCGAGCGGGAAATCGCGGCGAAACGAGGAGAGCGGAGTCTCCGCCCGCACCGTTCGGACCTCGCGGCGCATCATCCGCCCGACGGTCAGGTTTCGCATCCAACCGACATCGACGGCACTGCGGATCGCCTCGCCGCGCAGGTGGAACCGCCAGGTGGCGAAGGAGTAACCGAACAGGCGCCGGACCGTGAGCGCGGAGACGACGACGGCGCCGAGGACGGCGATCGTCAGCGGCAGGCTGCCCGTGGCCTCCAGCGCGAGGAAGCCCATCGTCAGCGGCCCGCCCACGATGGCGGCGGCCACCGCGCTCATGCCCACCACCGCGCTGACCACGATCGGGACGGCGTGCGTCGGCATGATCAGCGCCTCGACGCCGCCGAAGAATTTGCCGACCAGCGCGCCCAGGAACAGTGAGGCGAAGAACAGGCCGCCGCGGAAGCCTGAACCGATGGACACCGCCGAGGCGATCGACTTCAGCACCACGAGCAGGCCCACCCACGCAACAGGGTAGGAGGCCGCGATCACCATGCTGATCGCGCCGTGCCCCGAGGACAATACCGCGGGCGTGATCAGGGCCAGCGTTCCGACGACGGCGCCCCCCACCATGGGTCGCAGGCTGGCGGGCAGACCGCTCTTGCGGAACAGCCCTTCCGTCAGGGTCACGCCGCGCATGATGGTGATGCCGACGAGGGCGCAGACCACGCCGAGCAGCAGGATCGACGGATAATGCTCCGGCAACAGCGCCGGAATGGAAACCTGGAGGTCGAAGGGGGAGCGGCCGAACAGGTGCAGCACCGAAACGGCCACCAGCGCGGCGACGGCGACAGGGGCGAAGGTTCCCAGCGTGTAGGTCCCGATCACCAGCTCGAAGCCGTAGAAGGCTCCGGTCAGCGGCGCGTTGAACGCCGCCGAGATGGCGGCTGCCGACCCGCAGCCGACCAGCAGGCGCATGTCGCTGCGGCGCACCCGGAAGGTGCGTCCGATGCGCGACGCGATGCCTGAGCCCATCTGGGTATAGCCGGCCTCCAGCCCGATGGAGGCGCCGACGCCGTTGGAAATGATGGTCTGCAACATGACGATGATGCTGCCGTTCAGCGACATCTGCCCGCCATGCAGCGCGTTCGCCTCGATCGGGTCGATGGCGCGGTGGCGGAAGAACCGCCCGACGCCGAGCGTGAACAGCCCCATCGCGAGGCCGCCGAGGACCGGGACCAGCAGCGCTCGCCGCCATTCCACCGACGCCATCGCGCTCAGGTGCTGGTCGAGGTCGATGTTGAATAGCAGCATGTGCGCGAGTTGGGCGGCCTCGGTCATCGCATAAACGACGATGCCCGCGAATGTGCCGACCATCGCCGCCAGCACCACCAGCCCCAGTTCGTCGGCGCGGACCAGCGCGCGCAGGGTCTGTGGGGCGTGCATGACCGCGCCGAGCGGCTTGCGCCGCCGTCTCGGGGCATCGCGGCGCAGCGTCTCGCCCTTGGCGGCGCTCCGCTCGGACGCGATTCCGCCGCCGGACGCGACGCGGGGCGTCGTCGCGAATGTCGGGTCGCCGGTGGCAGCGGACATGAGCAGACGTCCAGGGGCGTATAAAAGCGTTGGAATCACGAACGATCCGCCGGCCGATCGGCCGGCGGTTTACACAGACGGTGTTTAACCCGGGGCCAGCGCCGTTCAATCAAGGAACATCACCCGACCCGCGCGGATAGCGTAAAATCTTGTTTAGGGACCGAAAGGAGGCCGCATAAAGGCCGATCCGTCGCCCGAAAGCAGGCCAGGGTTGCGCCGACGGGCTAGCTCGTCATCCCGCGCTCGGCCCGCGTCGCCTCAAGGTCGTCGGCGATGAACGCCTTCACGAGGTCAGCCAGAGGCTCGTGCGTGGCGAACCCGAGGGTGCGTGCCCGGAACGCCTCGAACGAAGCCGGCCAGGTTCCGACGATGGCGGCGATCCCGGGGTCCGGAACCCGGCGCACGAGAGCGGAGGCGCCGGGCCGGGCCTCATCCAGCGCCTGGAGCATGTGGGCGACGGTCACGCTGAGGCCGGGCGGGTTGACGCCACGGTCGACGCCCATGCCTTCGGTGCTCATCGCCGCCGCGTGCATCAGCCAATCGAGGACCCGTCGCGGGCTCGCCACCCAGGCGGCGAAATCGTCGCCGACCGGCAGATCGGCGGCCAGTCCGAGAAGCGGCTCGCGCAGGATGGCGGAGAAGAAGCTGGAGGCGGCGCGATTCGGCCGGCCGGGGCGGATGATGACGGTGGGCAGTCGCAGCGACACCAGATCGAGGAAGCCGCGGCGCGAGGCATCCGCCAGCAGCAGCTCGGCCGCGGCCTTCTGCGCGCCATAGCTGTTGGCTGGGACCTGACGCGAATCGTCGGCCAGCTGGGCGTCCTGGCCGCCGCTGAACGTGGCGACCGAGGACGTGAACACCACGCGAGGCGGCTTGGCGCCTGACTCGGTGAGGCGCCGGCACGCCTCGGCGACCGCGAGCGCGCCATGCAGGTTCACCCGCAACCCGAGCGCGTAGTCAGCCTCCGCCTGGGCCGAGACGATCGCGGCGAGGTGAAAGATGATGTCCGTGTCGCGCGGCAAGGCTGCCGAAGGCTCGCCGACGTCGCCTTGGAGGCAGTGTACCGGGAATGGCGCGTCCGGCAACGCCGCCGGCTTCGCCACGTCGAACAAGGTGAGCCCGCTCACCTCATTGTCGCCGAGGCGACCATTTTGGGCCAGGCGAGCGGCGAGCTTGCGGCCGAGGAACCCGGCGGCACCCAGGATCGTGACCTTCATCGGTGCTCCTTCATGCTAACCGTTCACGCCATGCGGCGCGGCCATGCTGACCGTTCACGCCATGCGGCGCGGCCATGCTAACCGTTCACGCCATGCGGCGCGGCGCGCTCAGCGACCGGATGTTGCGTTGACGCGGCGGAAACCTGCCCTCTAGTGTCACCCCGATTGTCGCGCCATGCATAGCCCGATCACAGCGGAGGGGAAATTCCTTGAACAAGATGGAGCTGATTTCGTCGGTCGCCGAACAAACGGACCTCTCGCGCGCCAAGGCGACCGAGGTGATCGATGCCGTGTTCAGGGCGATCGAAGGCGCGTTGAAACGCAGCGAGGAGGTGCGTCTGGTCGGCTTCGGCACGTTCGCGACGGCGATCCGCAAGGCCGGAACGGGGCGTAATCCCCGCACCGGGGAGGCCATGAAGATCGCCGCCTCCACCACCGTGCGGTTCAAGGCCGGCAAGGCCCTGAAGGACTCCGTCCAGTAGGGGTGAAAGCGGGGCGGTTAGCTCAGCGGTAGAGCATCTCGTTTACACCGAGAGGGTCGGCGGTTCGAGCCCGTCACCGCCCACCAGTTCCGGCGTCCGGCGGGCTGGCACGCTGCTTGACGCCCCCCTACGCATCAGCATAGACCGCGCCCTGCCGCTGCGGGTGTAGCTCAGTTGGTTAGAGCGCCGGCCTGTCACGCCGGAGGTCGCGGGTTCGAGCCCCGTCACTCGCGCCAGCGGCGGCGGCAACGCGGTGGAACAAGAATATGCCGTACGTACTTCCTCAGTACCTGCCGATCCTGGTCTTCATGGTGATCGCCGGGGTGATCGCGGTCGCGATGGTGGCCGGCTCGCTGCTCGCCGCGCGGCAGAAGCCATACGCCGAGAAGCTGTCGGCCTATGAATGCGGGTTCGACCCGTTCGACGACGCCCGCCGACAGTTCGACGTGCGCTATTATCTCGTCGCCATCCTGTTCATCGTCTTCGATCTGGAGGTTGCCTTCCTGTTCCCGTGGGCGGTCGCCTACGGCAGCATCCGGCTGTTCGGGTTCCTGTCGATGATGGGTTTCCTCGGTGTGCTGACGGTCGGCTTCATCTATGAGTGGTGCAAGGGCGCCCTGGAGTGGGAATAGCATGAGCAGCGATGTTGCGATTGCCTGGAACCGGGAGGCATTGCCGCCGGGGCCGGAGCAGGACGCCGTCATCAAGGGCATCACCGGAGAGATCGCCGACAAGGGATTCCTCGTCGCCAACATCGATCGCGTGGTGAACTGGGCGCGCACGGGCAGCCTGTGGCCGATGACCTTCGGCCTTGCCTGCTGCGCGGTGGAAATGATCCACGCCTACATGCCGCGCTATGATCTCGACCGGCTGGGGATGATCCCACGCGCCTCACCCCGGCAGAGCGACGTGATGATCGTCGCCGGAACGCTGTGCAACAAGATGGCCCCGGCGCTGCGCAAGGTCTACGACCAGATGCCGGAGCCGCGCTGGGTCGTCAGCATGGGAAGCTGCGCCAATGGCGGCGGCTACTACCATTTCTCCTACTCCGTGGTGCGTGGCTGTGACCGTATCGTGCCGGTCGACGTCTATGTGCCCGGTTGCCCACCGACGGCGGAGGCGCTGGTGTACGGGCTGATGCAGCTCCAGAAGAAGATCAGGCGCACCGGGACGATCCTGCGTGGGTGATACGGCGCAGGACGCGACGAGCGAGTCCCCGATCGAGGCGCTCGCCCGGATGGTGAGGAGCCTGCCGGGCGTGACCGCGCACCGGGTGGACCTGGGCGAGGTCGTGATCGAGACCCGACGCGACGATCTGGTGTCGCTGATGACCACTTTGCGCGACGATCCTCGATTTGCCTTCGAGCAGATGATGGACCTCTGCGGGGTTGACTGGCCCGACCGGGCGGAGCGGTTCGATGTCGTCTACAACCTCCTCTCGGTCTCCCTGAACCACCGCCTGCGCGTGATCGTGCCCACCGACGAGCAGGAATCGGTTCCCTCGGTGCACACGCTATGGCCATGCGCGACCTGGTGGGAGCGCGAGGCGTGGGACATGTTCGGCATCGTCTTCGCCGGCCAGCCCGATCTGCGCCGCATCCTGACCGATTACGGCTTCGAGGGCTTCCCCCTGCGCAAGGACTTCCCGCTCACCGGCTATGTCGAGTTGCGCTACGACGAGGAGCGCAAGCAGGTGGTCTATGAGCCGGTCAAGCTGACCCAGGACTGGCGGACGTTCGACTTCATCTCTCCTTGGGAGGCGGTGACCACGTTGCCGGGCGATGAGAAGGTCCACCAGCATCGCGCGCAGGTCACCCGCACGCCGCCGTTGCCGGAAGCGAAGGGCGGGGGCTGAACCGATGAGCGACGACATCCTGCCGGA
>JBDTFI010000328.1:0-4101 GCA_039938035.1 Acetobacteraceae bacterium
CCCGCCCGAACAGGTAGGAAGCGGAACTGAACGACTGCACGCCGATGGTCTTGCCCTTGAGCTGGTCGATCGCGGTGATCGGGCCGCCCTCGGGAACCGTGACCTGCCATATGTTCGCGGTTTGCAGATTGATGACCCGGAGTTCCGGAGATTTCGCGGCGGCCTGGTAGAACGAGGAGCTGCCGCCGTTCGTGATGTCGGCTTTGCCCGCGAGCAGCAGCTGCATCGACGCCGTCGCGCCCTGGGTCGGTTGGAGATTGACGGTTAGGCCCTGGTCCTTCCAGTAGCCCATCATCTTCGGTACGGACGCATAGGGCGCGGTGCTGTCGATCAGCACCGGAGCGCCGATCGCGAACGTGATGGTCCCCGGCTTCTCCGACGAGCATCGTGTCAAACCCAACGCGGCGGCGCTGATGGCGGCGAGCATCATCGCCGTCCTGGCGCCGGTAAACCTGAACCTCACAATGCGATCCTTTCCTCGATTGGCGACGGCCGCTACGACCTGGGGACGATGCTCATCGGCAGCAGCCGTTGAACGATCCCGATAACCACGTGCATCAGGGAACCCATCGTCGCCAGCAGGAGCAACACGCCGTACATGCCTGCGACATCGCCGTACGCCTGCATCTGCGACAACACGTAGCCGAGGCCGGCCTGCGCACCGATCAGCTCGGCGGCGACGGCGCCCAGCAGGGCGCCGATCAGCGCGACATCGAGGGACGGAAACACGTACGACATCGCATTCGGCAGCCGCAGATAGCGCAGTTCCTGCCACTTGCTGGCGCCGATCGCCTTCATCAGGTTCAGCTCGTCGGGATTGACCTCGGCCAGACCGGCGCTCGCACTCGTCAACACGGGAAAGAACGCCAGCATGGTCGCGATGATGACCTTGGGCGTCATGGCATAGCCGAACGCGACGATCAGCAGAGGAGCGATCGCGATCTTCGGGAAGCTCATCAGCGCGACCACGTACGGATAGAATGCCGTGCGAAGCGGCTTCACGAACGCGAACAGCGCACCCACGACCATGCCGAGGAACACGCCGATCACGAAGCCCAGCGCGGTCTCCTGCAACGTGACGCCGATGTGCCACCACCATTCGCCCCGGATCAGGCCGTGCTCCAGCGCGCCCAGCACCGCGGTGAGCTTCGGCAGCAGCAGCGGTGTGACCCACGCATTCCGCGCGGCCAGGACCCACAGCACGATGATGACGACAAGGGCACCGACCTGCATCGACAGGTCTCGTATCCGGTCCCTTCGCGCGACCGCCTTCCTCTGCGCGGCCGCGATCGCCGCGTACTGTTCCTCGGATTTCTCGGTCGGCGCGGCGGCCTTCGGGGGGTAGGTCGTCGTGGTCATGCCGTACCTGCCGGGGCATCGGTTGCTTCATGCATCGGGCCGATCAGCCTGCGCACGGTCCGGACGACGTCGTAGTAATCCGCCTCGGAACGCAGTGACGGCAGACGCGGCCGGGCAAGGTCCACGTCGATGACATTGTTCAGCCGTCCGGGCTTGCTGTTCATCACGCCGATTCTGTCTGAAAGGTAGACCGCTTCCGAAATGTTGTGAGTGATGAACAGAACGGTCTTGGGCCGTTCACTCCACAGACGCAGCAACTCGTCGTTGAGGGTCTCGCGGGTGAATTCGTCCAGGGCGGAAAACGGCTCATCCATCAGCAGGACCGTCGGATCGTTGATCAGGGCACGCACGATGGCGGCTCGCTGCTGCATCCCCCCGGACAGCTCGGTCGGGTACCGGTCCTTGAAATCGATCAGGCCGGTCAGTTCGAGCAGGTGCTTCGCGAACACTTCCACGTCCGGCGTGACCGGCCGCGCGACCTTCACGGGCAGAACGATGTTTTCGTACACGGTCAGCCATCGCAGCAAGGTCGCCTTCTGGAAGACGATCCCCGTGCTCGGATTCGGCCCGGTCACCGGCTGACCGGCGATCCTCAGCGAACCCCCGGTCGGCGCAAGCAAGCCGGCGACCATGTTCAGGATGGTCGACTTGCCGCAGCCCGACGGGCCCACGAGGGAAAAGAACTCCCCTTCGTTGAGGGTCAGATCGGTGGCCGTCAACGCCCGCACCGGCGGGGCGCCGGGGCGGTCGTAAGTCTTCGACACGCCGGCGATCTCGATGCTCGCGCTCACGTCAATGCCCTTTCCTACCGGCCTCTTGCTTACAACCAAGCGTTCGGAAGAACGGCATCGCTGTAGCCTGACACGAAGGACTTCGCCGTGCCGGTGCGCGTCATGCCCGCGAGAAAGTGGCGCAGGCACGGCAGCCGATCGCGATCGATCGCCGTCACGACAGGGCCTCCGTCGCTGGTTGCAGTTCGTCCGGACCCGCCCTGACAATGGCCAGGATCGCGTCCCGATCGGCGTCCAGCGCCGGCGGCCCTTTGCTGATCGGCAGTGCCACGCCGCTGATATGCACCGGTGAGGCAAAGGTCCGTGTCATCGCTCCGGACGGCAGGCGCAAGGGCACCATCCATCCCGCGTGAGCCACCTGCGGATCGGCGAGGGCCTCGGAATAGGTATTGATCGGGCTGGCCGGAACGCCCGCCGCGGCGCAAGCCTCCAGCCAATAGGCCGCCGTGCGGGCGCCGAACGATCCATTGAGCGTGTCGGCGAGGCTGACCTGGTTGGCGGCACGGTCGGCCACGGTCAGGAACCGCGGATCGGCGGCGAGGTCGGGCGTGCCGATCACGTCGCAAACGCCGCGCCAGAGCTTGTCGTTGCCCGCGGCGATGACGAAGAACCGATCAGCGGCTTTGTATGCCTGGTACGGCGCATTGCGCGGATGCGCGGAGCCCAGCGGCATCGGATCGGTGCCGGTGCCGAAGAACTCGCTGGTCTGGAGCGCGCCGATCGCGAGGCTCGTCCCGAGCATGGGGATAGCGATGTGCCCGCCCTCGCCCCCGGCGCGCACGCGTACCAGCGCCGCGCAGATCGCGTAGGCGCCGTAGAGGCCCGCCGTGAAATCGGCCACCGGCACGCCGCACTTGACGGGTACGCCGCCCGGTTCGCCGGTCACGCTCATGATGCCGGAGGCCGCCTGCACCGTGACGTCGAATCCGCCTTCGGCAGACCGCGGTCCGCTCTGCCCGAATGCCGAGATCGAGCAATAGATCAGCGAAGGTCGTTGCCCCGCCATCGCGCGGTAGCCAAGCCCCAGACGGTCCATGGCGCCGGGGCGATTGTTCTCCAGCACGACATCCGATTCCAAGATGAGGTCGCGCGCGATGGCGCGATCATCGTCGTGCTTGAGATCGAGCGCGATCGACCGCTTGCCACGGTTCAAGGAGGCGAAATTCTCGCTGAAACCGTCGGTGTGCGGCGGCCATTGGCGGAGCATGTCGCCCGACGGCAGCTCTATCTTGACGATTTCGGCACCCATGTCGGCCAGCAACATGCCGCAGAACGGACCCGCGGCGACATTGCAGATCTCCACGACCCTGACGCCGTTCAGTGGGAGGGGGGGACGAGAGATATGCATCGTGGCGTTGTCCATTCACTTGTCCTGACGATGGCCGAGTGCTGCGGAGATCGTGCTGGCCGCCTTGACCACCTCGGGCGCGTAGGCCTTGAGCGTCGCCGGCTTCAGCCGCGCCGCCGGACCGGAAACGCCGATCGCGGCGACGACCTTCGCCGAATTGTCCCGCACCGGCGCGGCGATGCCGCAGACGTCGGCCCGCCACTCCCCGCGATTGCTGGCGTAGCCCTGTGCGCGAATGCGCTCGAACTCGCGCGCCAGAGCGGCGGGGTCGACGAGCGTCAGCGGGGTGAATGCCGACAAATGCGGGACGAGTGAGGCAATCAGCTCCGCCGGTGCATGGGCGAGCAGGGCCTTGCCGGTCGCCACGCACCAGGCAGGCGCGCGACCGCCAACGCGGGAATAGGCGCGCACGGCGTGCAGGCTCTCGATCTTGTTGATGTAGATGACCTCGTAACCGTCCAGGATCGACAGATGCACCGTCTCGCCCGTCCTGGCGGCAAGGGCGGCCATCGGCTCCTGCGCCACCTGCGACAGTTCGAGCCGGGACATCACGAGCGCCCCCAGCTCCCACAATTTCGAGGTGAGGCCATAGGCGCTGTTCGC
>JBDTFI010000329.1:0-5591 GCA_039938035.1 Acetobacteraceae bacterium
GCGGGAGGAAACCCAGTTGGCCGCTACCATCGCCCTGCTGAACCGCCTCGAAGGGCTGCCTGTCGCGCGCAACGTCAACCTCGCGGTGGACGATGTGAGCCGGCTATCGGATGCCGAGTTGGAAGCCGCGCTCGCCGCCCTGCAAGGCAAGAGCGGGCGGAAAGCCTGGTCCCGGACAACCCCGGCTTCCGTTCCGAACCGTCCCCCACTATCCACGCATGATATGTAGGTTTGCTTGTAGGTCATAAAAACAGCCGCGTCAGAAAGCCGCATGATTACAAAGACTTACTGGCACACCATGGCGGATGGGGTGGGATTCGAACCCACGAACCCTTGCGGGTTGGCGGTTTTCAAGACCGCTGCCTTAAACCGCTCGGCCACCCATCCGGCCCCGGGAGCCTACCCAGCGGTGGTGCTCAGGTTTTGAGAATCTCGAAGCTGGTCGGAGCGGCGGGATTCGAACCCACGACCCCCAGTCCCCCAGACTGATGCGCTACCAGGCTGCGCTACGCTCCGACGGATGCCTTCCTAGCAGTGCCACGGGGGCGCGGCAACGTCGACGGGAATGCTCAGCCGAGCAGCGCGCGCATCTTCTCCAGTTCCCGCAGTGTCTCGGCGAGCACCGCGCGCAGGCGTGCGACCTCGGGGTCCGGACGGGACGTGGGCCGGGCCGGATCGACTATCAGGCCGGGGAGCGGCGGCGATTCGGCCTCGCTCGGGATCGGTCGGGCGCGCTCAGCGGCGGCGGCTTCCTGTTCTTCCGGCGCCGCGGGCGGGATGTCGTCGGACAGCTTGCCGCCGCCTTCGCGCAGCAGGCGCTGAACGCCCTTGATCGTGTAGCCCTGGATGTAGAGCAGGTCGGAGATGCGGCGCAGCAAGGCGATGTCGTCAGGCCGGTAGTAACGCCTGCCGCCACCGCGCTTGAGCGGCTTGACCTGCGGGAATTTGGTTTCCCAGAAGCGAAGGACGTGCTGCGGGATGTGCAGTTCGTCGGCGACCTCGCTGATCGTGCGGAATGCGTTGGGCGCCTTCTTCGGCCGCGCCCGGGCCGGCCCGTCCGCGTCGTCTTCCCCGGAGTTGCTCATCACTCGTCGTCGAAGCCGTCGGCGCCCGCCGCCGGCACCGCGTGGCCGTTGATCCGCGCCTTCAGCACCTGGCTCGGGCGGAACACCAGGACGCGGCGCGGCAGGATCGGCACCTCCTGCCCGGTCTTCGGGTTTCGGCCCACCCGACGCCCCTTTTGGCGAACAGAAAAAGTTCCGAACCCACTGATTTTGACTGATTCACCCGATTCCAGAGTGGCGGCCAGCCGGGTCAGAACGGTCTCCAGCAGGTCAGCCGATTCGTTCCGCGACAACCCGACCTGGGCGTAGATCGTCTCCGCCAAACGGGCACGGGTGATCGTGTTCATTTCCGAAGGGTAGGGAATGGAACCTCGTTCCGTCAAGGAAACCCGTAGCTTCGGGAAACCCACACCATCAAATGCTTGCTGGACGCCGCGAGGACGGGCATGTGCTGCCGATGACCCCGTTCGCATGGCTGCTGGGCCTGCTGCTGCCTGCCTGCGGGGCGCCGGGGGCGCACGGATTGCCGGTTCCATCGCCGCTCGACGTCGGCCGGATCGAGCGAGGAGCAAGCCCGAACACCGCGCTGGCCGCCCCGGCCGGGTTCGCGCCGCCGCCCGATCTGCCGACGCCGATCTACGATGTGGCGCCGACGCGCCTGTACGCCGCGGTGCTCGCCGTGGCCGCCGCGCAGCCGCGGACATTCCTCGCCGCGGAGGACGCCGCGGGCCTACAGGCGCAGTGGGTCGCCCGCAGCCGGATGTTCAACTTCCCCGATCTGGTGGCCGCCCAGGTGCTGGCCGCGCCGGCGAACGGCAGCCGTCTCGTGCTGTATTCGCGCAACGTGTACGGCTATTCGGATTTTGGCGCGAATCGGCGCCGCCTGCATTCCTGGCTCGCCGCGATCGGCGCCGCCGTGGAGCGCCCCGCGAGGTGACAGTCCCTGCATGAACGCCATCCGCTCGTTCCTGTCCGACATATGGCGGCTGTCGCGGCCATATTTCCGCTCCGAGGAGAAATGGTCAGCATGGATACTGCTGATCGCCATCATCGCGCTGAACCTGTCGATGGTCGGCATGGACGTGGTGCTGAACTTCTGGAACCGGCTGTTCTTCAACTCCTTGCAGACGAAGAACTATCAGGCCTTCCTTGACCTGCTGTTCACCTGGCGACGCACACCGAACGGGTGGATCATGCCCGGCTTCTGTGGCGTCGTGGCGGTCTACATCGTGGTGGCGGTCTACGCGACGTACCTTAATCAGTGGCTGCAGATACGCTGGCGGCGGTGGCTGACGCGCCGGTTCCTCGATGAATGGCTGGCCGACCGCGCCTATTATCGGATCAGCCTCGCCGGTGAGAAGACCGTCCTTGGAACCGATAACCCCGACCAGCGCATCGCCGAGGATCTGCGTGATTTCGTGAACACAACGTTGTCGCTCGGCGTCGATTTTCTCTCCAACATCGTCTCGTTCGCGAGCTTCGTCGGCATCCTGTGGGGGCTGTCGGGCGAGTTTACCCTGTGGGGCATCACGATCCCCGGCTACATGGTCTGGGTGGCGCTGGTCTATGCCGTGCTGGGCACCTGGCTGACCCACTTGGTCGGCCGGCCGCTGATCGCGCTGCGGTTCCGCCAGCAGCGGGTGGAGGCCGATTTCCGCTACGCCCTGGTCCGCCTGCGGGAAAACGTCGAGGGCGTGGCGCTGTACGGGGGAGAGGCGGAGGAAAAGGGCAATCTGCAGGGTCGCTTCCACGAGGTGATCACGAACTGGTGGAGCATTATGACCCGGCTGAAGCGGCTGAACGCACTGGTCACCGGCTATGGCCAGTTGGCCATCATCTTCCCCTTTGTCGTCGCCGCGCCGCGCTATTTCACTGGGCAGATCGAGCTGGGCGGACTGACCCAGACGGCCGGGGCGTTCGGTCAGGTGCAACGCTCGCTGTCGTGGTTCGTCAACGCGTACTCCATTCTCGCGACGTATCGCGCGGTGGTCGAACGTCTGACTGGCTTCCACGGCGCGGTGGTGGCGGCGCGCATGGCGTCGACCGAGGGGCTGACGGTGGTTCCCGCGAGGGCATCGAGCCGAACGGTGCGTCTCGATGACCTGACGCTCGCGCTGCCGGACGGCACCCCCATCCTCGATCAAGCGACGCTTGCCTTCCGGCCCGGCGAGTCGGTCGTGGTGACCGGCCGCTCGGGGTCGGGCAAGTCCACCTTGTTCCGCGCGTTGGCGGGCATCTGGCCGTTCGGTCACGGGCATGTGGAGCGGCCCGGGACCTCGCTGTTCCTGCCGCAGCGGCCCTACATCCCGCTCGGCACGTTGCGCCACATCGTCACCTATCCGGCCGCGCCCGAGGGGGTCGGGCAGGCGGAGATCACGCAGGCGCTGATCGACGTCGGCCTTTCCGGCATGGTCGCGCGCCTCGATGATGACGAGAACTGGGCGCAACGCCTGTCGGGAGGCGAGCAGCAGCGCGTGGCGCTGGCCCGTGCGCTGTTGGCCCGGCCGGACTGGCTGTTCCTGGACGAGGCCACCGCCAGCCTCGACCCCGAGGCGGAGGCGGAGCTTTATCGGGTGCTGAAGACGCGGCTTCCCGACACGACGATCATATCGATCGCCCATCGCCCGGCGGTCGCCGAAATGCACGACCGGCGGCTGGTGCTGTCACGCACCGACGGGCAGCCAGGGAGGCTGGAGGAGCGCCAAGTCGAGCCGGCGGCCGAATAATACCAACCGCCCTAATGACCGACCTTCGCCCACCCCTCCCCCAAAGGGGAGGGGTAGAGAAAGCGGCCAGTTCAGGCGATCAGTCCGCAGCTTCGTCGCGCATCAGCGGCGCGCCCAGACTCTGTGCGTGCGCGTCGAGTCGGGCAAGAGCGCCTCGGAGCGCCGTCCATTCGGCACGGCTCAGGCCGGCCTCCAGCTGCGCTTCGGACTTGCGCGCGAGCGCGACCAGATTGCGGTGCACGCCCACGGCTTTGCGGGTCAGTCGCAGCAGGCGTCCGCGCCCGTCATGCGGGTCCTGGGTCTGCTTGATTAGGCCGCGCGCGACCAAGCTGGCGGCGGCGCGGCTCACTTTTACTTTATCCATCGCGGCCAGCGCGCCGATCGCGCTCGGCGACAGGACGCCCGCCCGATCGACAACGGCGAGAACGCGCCACTCCGAGATTGACAGCTTGGCCGTGTCGGCCAGGCGCCGCCCCATCAGCCGGTTGACGGTCGCCGCCGTCACCGCGAGGCGGAACGGAAGAAACTCATCAAGACTGAAGTTCTCCCCTCCGCTGTTTGTGTCGATCGACAATTCTTCGGTTTTCGCTTTCATCCGACTTCAACCTGTGCTGCTCGTCCCCTGCCAATAGACGCGCCAGGGGGATGCGCGTTGGAGATGGTGTATATGGGATTGAACTGGCGTGAAACCGCTTCGTTCGTACGGAAGCTGTCGTTTCCTTAAAATAATTCGTCGATTGACGGAAACCGGCCGGGTGTTGCCGACAACAGTAGGAACGATGGCCCGCATCGCGGCCTCACCGACGAGTACGTCGATCGAGTCGTGCCGTCGCAAGGCCACGCCGGTTTCGCCGTCGCGAAAGCACTCCTGACCCCACCGGGCCGACGAAGACATTTAACGGCGGAATGACGTTATGGTTCGTGAAGCCGGACTGATTCATATCGGGTGTGCCCATACAATGGGCGATGCCATCGCATGGCTGCCTGCCTGGGAGGCGGGCTTTATCGTGTCGGGGGCGAAGACGTTCCCTGGGTCAAACGGGAACGTTCGCGGTGGAAGATCGCCTCACCACACGTTTGCGTGATCCCGACCCGAGAAGAGGGTTCCCGGACATGGACGCGGTGCGGGAGGCGATTAAGGTCGCGAATGCCGCCGGGGGAGGGGACGTCATGAAGCTTTATACGTACTTCCGCTCCTCGGCCGCTTGGCGGGTGCGGATCGCGCTGGCGCTGAAGGGGATCGCGTGGACGCCCGAATATGTCCATCTGCTGAAGGACGGCGGCCAACAGAACGCCCCGGCCTATCGCGCGAAGAACCCGACCGGACTGGTTCCGACCCTGGAGACCGATGACGGCGGGCTGATCCTCCAGTCGCTCGCGATCATTGAGTGGCTGGAAGAGACGCATCCCACACCGCCGCTGCTGCCGCGCGATCCGGTCGCGTGCGCCCACGTTCGCGCGATCGCGCTGACCATCGCCTGCGACATCCATCCGCTGAACAATCTGCGCGTGCTCCGCTACCTGAAGGACGGGATGGGTCTCGACCAACCGGCCCGCGATGGCTGGTACGCGCACTGGATCGCGGAGGGATTGGGAGGGGTGGAGGCGATGCTGCGTGGCGCCGGCCCGTTCTGCCACGGCGACATGCCGACGCTCGCCGATGCGTGCCTGGTACCGCAGATGGCGAACGCGCGCCGGTTGAACTGCCCGCTCGACGCCTATCCCAGGCTGCGACGCGCCGAGGCGGCGGCGCTGGCGCTGGCGGAATTCCGCGACACCGCCCCTGACCGCCAACCCGACG
>JBDTFI010000330.1:0-3967 GCA_039938035.1 Acetobacteraceae bacterium
CGAGGCCGGCCACGAGGCGGCCCAGTACGTTGTCATCGGCGAGGTGCCCGACCAACGCCTCCAGCCCGCCAACGGCGGCAAGCGTGTCGCGGCGCAGCGCCATGGTCGCGCCGAGGCAGTCCCGCCGCCCCATCGCGCGCGCGAGCAGTGCGCCCGGCAGGAAGGAATGGGTGATCTGGGTCGCCCCCATCCGGGCCGGGAAGAAGGGCGGCTCAGGAAGGCCAGCGTACAGCGTGGTCACCAGCCCCGTCCCCGCTGATTCCGACGCCGCGACGATCCGGGCGAGGTAGTCCGGTGCGCAAACGATGTCGGAGTCCGCGATCACCAGGAAATCGTGCCGCGCCACGCGAAGCATGTTGATGAGATTGCTCACCTTCCGGTTCGGCCCGTGCTGCGTCGCGTCCACCACCAGCGCGAGATCGCGCCCAGGGAACCGCGATTGCAGGCGTCGGACCACCGGGATCGCCGGATCGGCCGGATCCTGCACGCCGAACACGATCTGGAAGGCCGCATAATCCTGCCGGCAGACCGAGGCCAATGCGTCCTCCAGCAGCGTCTCGTCGCCGTGCAGCGGCTTGAGGATCGTCACCCCCGGCAGGGTCGCCGGCCCGGCCATGCGGCGGCGCGAGAATCGGGCGACGCTCGCCGCGCCGGCGAGGCACTGGGCCGCGCCGATGCCGGCCAGCACCGCGGCGATGATGGCCAGCACGAACACCGCGCCACGTTAGCCCGCGGTGAGCAGGTGCGCCTTCCCCACGGGCACTCCCAAAGCGGCGATCGCGGTCGCGACGATGTCCTTCGCGGTCAGCCGGGCGACCGCCATCTGCTTGGCCTGGCTGTCATGGTCGATGAACTGGTCCGGCAGGACCATCGGGCGTATCTTCACGCCGCCGTCCAGCAGTCCCGTCCACGCGAGATGCTGCATCACGGCGGCACTGAAGCCGCCGACCGCGTTCTCCTCGATCGTGATCAGCACCTCGTGATGGCGCGCGAGCTGCTCGATCAGGGCGGTGTCGAGCGGCTTGGCGAAACGCGCGTCGGCGACGGTGGTGGGAAAGCCCCGCGCGCCTAGTTCATCGGCGGCACGGAGCGCCTCGGCGAGCCGCGTGCCGAAGGACAGGATCGCGACGCTGCCGCCTTCGCGCAACAGCCGCCCCTTGCCCAGTTCCCAGGCGACGCCGCGCTCCGGCAGCGCGACGCCGGTGCCCTCGCCGCGCGGGTAGCGTAGCGCGCTCGGCCGGTCGTTGATCGCCACGGCGGTCGCCACCGCATGGACCAGTTCGCCCTCGTCCGCCGGCCCCATGATGACGAAGCCGGGCAGGCAACCGAGATAGGTGACGTCGAAGCTGCCCGCATGGGTCGCGCCATCCGCCCCCACCGGCCCGGCGCGGTCCATGGCGAAGCGCACCGGCAGGCGCTGGATGGCGACGTCGTGGACCACCTGATCGTAGGCGCGCTGGAGGAAGGTCGAGTAGATCGCGCAGAACGGCTTCATGCCCTCGGTGGCTAGGCCGGCGGCGAAGGTCACCGCGTGCTGCTCGGCGATGCCGACGTCGAAGATGCGGTCGGGGAATTTCTTGGCGAAGCGGTCGAGCCCGGTGCCCGATGGCATGGCCGCGGTGATGGCGACGATGTTCGAGTCCCTCTCGGCCTCGCTGATCAGTGCCTCGGCGAAAACCTTGGTGTAGCCCGGCGGTCCCGGGGGCGCCTTGGCCTGCTCGCCGGTGATGACGTTGAACTTGGAGACGCCGTGATACTTGTCGGCCGATTCCTCGGCCGGCGTGAAGCCCTTGCCCTTCGTCGTGATGGCGTGGACCAGGATCGGTCCCTGCTCGTCGGCCTCGCGCACGTTCCGCAGGACCGGCAGCAAATGGTCGAGATTGTGCCCGTCGATCGGGCCGACATAGTAAAAACCCAGCTCCTCGAACAGCGTCCCGCCGCCGGCGATGATGCCGCGGGCATACTCCTCGGCCTGGCGGGCCGTGCGCCCGATCCCGCGCGGGAACCGCTTGGCCATCTTGATGCCCAGCTCGCGCAGGGTGAGGAAGCTGCGCGAGGACATCAGCCGCGACAGATAGGCACTCATCGCGCCCACCGGGGGGGCGATCGACATATCGTTGTCGTTGAGGATCACGATCAGGCGGGTGCCGCGGTCCCCGGCGTTGTTCATGGCCTCATAGGCCATCCCGGCGCTCATCGCGCCGTCGCCGATGACGCAGATCACGTTGCGGTCGTCGCGCTCCCCGCGGGCGTTTTTCAGATCGCGCGCCACCGCCATGCCGAGCCCGGCGGAGATAGAGGTAGACGAGTGCGCCGCCCCGAACGGGTCGTACTCGCTTTCGGCGCGGCGGGTGAACCCCGACAGTCCGCCGCCCTGGCGCAAGGTGCGGATGCGGTCTCGCCGCCCGGTCAGGATCTTGTGCGGGTACGCCTGATGCCCGACGTCCCACAGCACCCGGTCGCGGGGCGTGTCGAACACCGCGTGGATGGCGACCGTCAGCTCGATCACCCCGAGGGAGGAGCCGAGATGGCCGCCGGTGACGGAGACGGCGTCGATCGTCTCGGCCCGCAACTCGTCGGCAAGCTGGCGAAGCTGCTCGGGCGAGAAATTCCGCAGGTCGGCCGGTGAACGCACGCGGTCCAGCAACGGCGTTTTCACAGGGCTCATTCTTGCTCTTCTCCCACCCTCAATGACCACGCGATACGACGAAATCGGCGAGGGCGCGAAGCAGGTCCGCTTTCTCGCCGAAGCTATCCAAGTGGCCGGAGGCTTGGAGCGCCAGCATCGCGGCCTGCTGGCGGGCGCGCTCCACGCCCAGGATGGCGACCATCGTCGCCTTGCCGGCCTCGGCGTCCTTGCCGGCGGTCTTGCCGATCTCCTCGGCGGTGCCTTCGACGTCGAGCAGATCGTCGGCGATCTGGAACGCCGCGCCGAGGTCCCGGCCATAGGCCGCGAGCAAGTGGCGCTGCATCGGCGCGGCACGGCCCAGGATCGCGCCTGACTCGGCACTGAACTGGATCAGGCGCCCGGTCTTGAGCGCCTGGAGCCGGGTGATCTGCGCGGCGTCCAAGGCCTGGCCCTCGGCCAGCATGTCGATCATCTGCCCGCCGACCATGCCGCGCGCCCCCGCAGCCGCGCCGAGCCCACAGACCAGCTCGCAGCGCGCCTGCGAATCGGAGTGGGTATCGGGCTCCGCCAGCACCTCGAACGCGCGGGTTTGCAGCGCGTCGCCGACCAGGATCGCGGTTGCCTCGTCGTAAGCGCGATGACACGACGGCTTGCCGCGCCGGAGGTCGTCGTCGTCCATCGCCGGCAGGTCGTCATGCACGAGGGAGTAGGCGTGCAGCATCTCGATCGCCGCCCCGACCCGGGCCGCGCAGGTCTCGGAGACGGAGAACAGGGCCGCGCTCTCGATCGCGAGGAAGCCCCGCAGGCGCTTGCCGCCGCCCAGGGTCGCGTAGCGCATGGCTTCGATCAGCCGCGACTCGGCGCCCTCGACCGGGGGCAGCAGGCCGTCGATCGCCGTCTCGACGATTCGCGCTGCCCGGCTGAGGGCGGCGTGAAGCTCGGTATCAGCTATCGTCAACCCCATACCGCTCACTCATGCTGCCCGATCCCCGAATCGTGCCGGCGTATGCCACCATATAGCACCCTGATCGCCGGAGCGATCGGGGGTCGGCTCCGCGAAGGTGGCCACTGTGGTAGGCAGGCCACATATATTCGGAAACCGTGACCCAAATGCCCATCCACAGGGCTTAGCCGGTTCGGTCGCCCGGGACCAGGGGCGGGCCAGGTTGCGGCGTCGCCCGCATCGCCATATGTCGGAAGCCAGCCCTGGACCGTTCCCGGGCCGGGATCAAGATGACAATAGGGAACCCATGTTGAAGGTCATCCTGGCCCAGCCCCGCGGCTTCTGCGCCGGTGTGGAGCGCGCGATCGAGATCGTGGAGCGGGCGCTGACGAAAT
>JBDTFI010000331.1:0-4783 GCA_039938035.1 Acetobacteraceae bacterium
CCTCGGCGATGACCTACGGGCTCACGCATTGGACGCGCGACCGCTCGCATGGGCGGTTCCCGGTGGAATGGATGGTGCGCCGCCTGACCGGCGACAACGCGAACGCGCTCGGGCTGCGCGACCGCGGAGTGGTCGCGCCGGGGCGCAAGGCGGATTTGAACGTGATCGATTATGCGCGGCTGCGGCTGTGTCCACCGAAGGTGATCTATGACCTGCCGGCCGGCGGGCGGCGGCTGATGCAGCGCGCCGAGGGGTTCACGCACACGATCCTGTCGGGTGAGTCGGTATCACGCGACGGCGTGTCGACTGGACGCCTGCCGGGAAGGCTGGTGCGTGGTGGGAAGGCGGCGTTCGCTGTCTGACCGTTGAAGACGCGGTCGACGACTGCGAACGAAGCTTATGGGAGGAAACCAACAAATGAACCCAAGAATCAGCCGCCGGGCTGCGCTGGCCGGCGTGGCCGCGGCGACGCTGCCGTTCGCGCCGGCGCGCGCCGCCACGGAATGGAAGGCCTACACCTACCAGCCGGTCACGTCACAGGCCTCGACCATGGCCTTCGAGCGGATGTTTCAGAACTTCGAGAAGGCATCCGGCGGGGCGGTGCAGACGTCGTTGCATCTCGGCGGCAGCCTGCCGATCGCGGCGAACAACATCACGCAGGCGGTGTCGCAGGGACTGGTCCAGCTTGGCGACGATGGGTTCAATACCGGCAACATCCCGATCTCCGGCATCCTGCGTCTGCCGATGCTGCTGTTGACGCTGGACGAGATGCTGAAGGCGATGGCAATCGTCGCGCCGTACGAGGAGCGCGACTACGACCGCAAAGGGGTCGTCATGCTGGGCCAGTACACCTATCCGTTCCAGGTGATCTTTGGGCGCAAGAAGATCACGTCGCTCGCCGACGTGAAGGGAATGAAAACGCGCGTCACCTCGGTCGAGCAGGGCGAGCTGATCCGCCGCTTTGGCGGCATTCCGCTCACCATGGGCACGCCCGACGTCGCGGCCGCGCTGGATCGCGGCGTGGTGGACGGCGTGCTGACCGCGAGTTCCGGCAGCGGGATCACCTGGAAGGACCTGCTGCATTATCGCTACGGCTTTCCGACGTCGTTCGTGAACTCCACCTTCATCGTGAACGCGGCGGCCTTCAAGGCGCTCACGGCCGAGCAGCAGCAGGAATTGCGCAAGTCGGCGGAGGAGGCGGCGAACTGGGCGACCCAGGAGATGCAGAAGCAGGAAGCCGATTACACCGCCACCATGGCGAAGGGCGGCATGATCGTCACCCCGGCGTCGGATTCCGACATCCAGGAGGCCGCCGGGCGGATGAAGGATTACTGGCCGTCCTGGGCCAAGGCGCACGGGCCGGAGGCCGAGGAGGTGCTTCAGAAGATCAGGCAGATGGCGGGGCGTTAAGCGTGGCCCTGCTCGCCGGCCTCGCCGCCGAGCAAGGGCGGGTCGCCCCGCCGGACAAGGCGGCCGAGAACGCCCCGCTCGGTCCTATCGAGCGGGTCTGCCGCGCCGCCTGCGAGATCGGCATGGTGGCGATGGGGGGAGTTGTGCTGGTGGAGATCGTCACCCGCAACCTGCTCGGCTTCTCGTTTCAGGTCTCCGACGAAATCGGCGGCTACATCATCGTCGGCCTGACATTCCTCTCGCTGCCGGTTTGTCAGGCGCGGCGCGCCTATCATCATGTGATGTTCCTGCAGGCCCGGTTGCCGCCCCGGGCGCGCGCCGCGCTCAACCTTCTGTTCGACCTGCTCTCGCTCGGCTTCTGCGCCATTCTGGTGTGGGAACTCTCGGTCCAGGTGGTCGAGACTTACCAGTCCGGCGACATCGCGCCGACCCAGTTGGCGACGCCCCTGTGGATTCCGCAGGTGGTGATGCCGGTCGGTGCGCTGGCGCTCGGGGTGGCGTTGCTGCGTGACACGTGGCGCAGCGTCCGGCGGCTGTTCACGCCGACATGATCCTCGCCGCCCAACTCCTGGGTTCCTTCGGACTGTTCCTGGTGCTGCTGGCCGGCGGCATGGCGGTGCCGTTCGCCATCGCCGTGCCGGGCATCTTCTATCTGCTGCTCCAGGGCGGGCTCGCCTCGCTCCAGGCCATCGGCCTCGTCACCTGGGGCAGCATGAACAACTTCACCCTGACGGCCATCCCGCTGTTCATTCTGATGGCGGAGCTGATGCAGCACAGCGGGCTGAGCTTTCGCATCTATCGCGGCCTCGCGCGCGTGGTCTCGCGCCTGCCGGGCGGGCTGTTGCAGACCAACATCGTCGGCTGTGCGCTGTTCGCGGCGATCAGCGGGTCATCGGTCGCCACCGCCGCCTCGATCGGCGGGGTGGCGCTGCCGCAGCTGCTGCAACGCCGCTACAATCCCCGCCTGTCCGCCGGCTCGCTGGCCGCCGGCGGCACGCTCGGCATCCTGTTCCCGCCGTCGATCGCGCTCATCATCTACGGCTCGTTCACCGAGACCTCGGTCGCCAAGCTGTTCATGGCGGGCGTGATCCCCGGCCTGATGCTGACCGCGCTGTTCATGGCCTATATCGGCGTGCGCTCGATCATCACCCGGCGCGGCGCCGAGGCGGAGGAACCCGAGCCCGGCGGCATCCTGCTCGCGTTGGCCGACATCGTGCCGTTCGCGCTGCTGATCTCGGGCACGATGGGCAGCATCTACGCGGGCGTGGCGACGCCGACCGAGGCGGCGGCGGGGGGGTGCTTCTTCTCCTTGCTGCTGTGTCTGTTCTGGGGCGATCTGACCTGGGCCACCTTCATGGCCGCGCTGCATCGCACCGTGCAGATCGTCGGCAACCTGATGTTCATCATCTATGCCGCGTATATCTACGCCTACGCGATCGGCATGGCCGGTGTCGGCGAGAGCGTGACGTCATGGCTGGTTGGGCTCGACCTCACGCATCTGCAATTCTTCAGCGCCTTGTTCGTGATGTACACGGTGCTCGGCTGCCTGGTCGAGAGCATCGGGATGATCGTCATCACCGTTCCGCTGCTGTTTCCGGTGCTCTCCAAATACGGGATCGACCCGATCTGGTTCGGCATCATCCTGGTCATGTTCGTCGAACTCGGGCAGATCTCGCCCCCCATCGGCATCAACCTGTTCGTGATCCAGAGCATCTGGGACGGCGAACTGGGCGACGTGGTGCTGGGCACGATTCCGTTCCACTTGCTGATGTTCGTCCTGCTGGCCCTGCTGGTGCTGTTCCCCGACCTCGCGCTCTGGCTTCCACGCCACATGAACTGAACAAAAAGGGTAATATGGCCGCCCGCCCCCGACCCGACTCGGGACCACCGGCGTTAGGATGGGTGCGGGATCAGTCCTTGCCGGGTTCGGCGGACAGCAGGAGGCCGCGCGTGGACATGAACGTCGCCGACATCGGGGAAAGTGCCGGGGACAGGATCGCGCCGATCTCGCGGCAGATCTGGGATGCCAAGTACCGGCTGAAGGCGGCCGACGGCACGCCGATCGACCGCACCCTGGAGGATACGTGGCGGCGCGTCGCGCGGGCGCTCGCCGTGCCCGAGCAGGACCCCACCGCGTTCGAGCGTCCGTTCTACGAAGCACTGGCCGATTTCCGGTTCCTGCCGGCCGGCCGCATTCTGTCGGGCGCCGGCAGCGACCGCCGCGTCACGCTGTTCAACTGCTTCGTCATGGGCGACATCCCCGACGATCTCGGCGGCATCTTCGCCCATCTGCGCGAGGCGGCCTTGACGATGCAGCAGGGCGGCGGAATCGGCTACGACTTCTCCTCGCTGCGGCCGAAGGGCGCGCCGGTCAAGGGCGTCGGCGCCGACGCATCGGGCCCACTGTCGTTCATGGACGTGTGGGACGCGATGTGTCGCACCATCATGTCCGCCGGCGCGCGGCGCGGCGCGATGATGGCGACCATGCGGTGCGACCACCCCGACATCGAGGCCTTCATCGCCGCGAAACGCGAACCGGGTCGGCTGCGCAACTTCAACCTCTCGGTGCTGGCGACGGACGCCTTCATGGCGGCGGTCGAGGCCGGCACCGGCTTGCCGTTGGTGTTCGGCGGCAAGACCTACCGCACCATCGGCGCGCGCGCGCTGTGGGACAGCATCACCCGAGCGACCTATGACTACGCCGAGCCGGGGGTGCTGTTCATCGACCGGATCAACGCACGCAACAACCTCGCCTATTGCGAGACGATCCACTCCACCAATCCGTGCGCCGAGCAGCCGCTGCCGCCTTATGGCGCGTGCCTGCTCGGCTCGATCAACCTGCCGCGCCTGATCGGCGCTCCTTTCACCGCGGATGCAAGTCTCGATGAGGCGGGGCTCGCGGAGCTGGTGAGCGTCGCCGTGCGGATGCTCGACAACACGATCGACGTATCCGGTTTTCCGCTTGAGGTGCAGCGCCAGGAAGCGCTTGCCAAGCGCCGGATCGGGCTGGGCATGACGGGTCTGGCCGACGCCCTGATGATGTGCGGCCTGCGCTACGGCTCGCCGGAGGCGGCCGCGGTCGCGGGCGACTGGGCAAGGCAGATCAACCGCGCCGGCTACATCATTTCGGCCCATCTGGCGCGCGAGAAGGGGGCGTTCCCGCTGTTCGACCGGGACGCCTACCTCGCCGGGGAGACGGTGCAAGGGTTGGATGAGGACGTCCGCGCACTGATCGCTCGGCACGGAATCCGCAACGCCTTGCTGACCTCCGTGGCGCCGACCGGCACCATCTCGCTGGTCGCCGACAACGTGTCGAGCGGCATCGAGCCGGTGTTCGCGCATTTCTATACGCGCAAGGTCCGCGAACCGGACG
>JBDTFI010000332.1:0-8241 GCA_039938035.1 Acetobacteraceae bacterium
GCCGTCGCCGCTTGCAGACCGCCGAAGCCCGCGCCGACCACGACGACCCGGCGACGAGGGTGGGCCGGAGCACGGGGCGAGGACATCGCGCGGGCCAGGAGCAGCACAGCCGCGCCGGCGCCGACCAGCACCGCGATATGCGATGCCGAGATAGGACGCGGCATAGGGATCATCCGTTCGTCACAGTGGCGGCCCCAGTATTGACGCGATCCGCGCCCCTCCCTACGCAGAATTAAGTGATCGAAGTCCCGCCGATGATCGAAGTCTGGGGCCACAGAGGCGCGAGGGGCCTGTTTCCCGAGAATACCGTCGAAGGCATCGGCGCCGCCCTGGCGCTCGGCGTCGACGGGGTGGAGATCGACGTCGCCCTCACCGCCGACGGCATTCCGGTGCTGAGCCATGATCCGGCGCTTCCCGCCGACATCGCGCGCGGGCGGGATGGGCGCTGGAGCGGGAGGACCGACACGCTGCTTCGCCATCTGCGCGCCGACGACCTGGCACGGTTCGACGTCGGCCGGTTGCGCCCCGGCAGCGCGACCGCGCTGCGCTTCCCCGATCAATCGCCGATCGACGGCGCCGCCATCCCGCGGCTCGATGCCGTCCTGGCACTCGGGACGCGGTGCGTTATCGAGCTGAAGACCTTCCCGGATCGGCCGGAGGTCAGTGCTTCGCCCGTCGCAATAGCCGAGGCGGTCGCGGCTTCCGTGGACGGAGCGAAGGCCGGCGCACGCGTTTGCATCGAATCCTTCGATTGGCGTGGCCCGCGCTACCTGCGCCGGACCCGTCCCGATCTCGCCTTCGCCTGGCTCACCCGGGCGGAGACCGAGCGGGCAGCGAGCCTCTGGTGGGACGGTCCGACACCCGAGGATTTCGGCGGATCGGTGCCGCGCGCGGTGGCCGCCGAGGGCGGTGGCGGGACACGCCGCATTACCTGGGCACCCGAGCATGTCACGTTGACCCCGGCGCGGATCGCGGAAGCGCACGCGCTCGGACTACGAATTCTTGCTTGGACCGTGAACGAGCCGGCCGATATCGTTCGACTGATCGGCTGGGGGGTGGACGGGCTGATCACCGACCGGCCCGACATCGCCCTCGCCATCGTCAGGCTGCGTCCAGCTCGCTCAGGAAATTCCGCGCCGTCGCCCGCCCGATGAGCGACAGCAGGGCGGGATCGGTTTCGGAGCCCTCGGCGGTGATCGAGTCCATCGGCACGAAATACTCGTGGGCATGGGGCACCTGGTGGCGGGCAAAGCCGCAGTAGTGGTCCCGCTTGAGCGCGTACAGCACGCGCACGTCGCGCACCGGCAGGATCACCGCCATCACCGGCTCGCGCAGCATCACGCCGGTCGCCTTCCAGCGCGGCGTCCGGTCGCCGGCATCCACCGGAGCGAGCAGCCACGGCACCGGGCAGACCGCGAGCAGGGAGTGGGTGCTAGGTGCGAAGCGGGACCGCTTATCGAGCAGGTTCTGTAGCGACCCGCAGGCCTCGACCGCGAAGATATCCACATAAGGTTCCACAGCGGTGCCGGCGAAATTGAGCCACAGCCCGTCGGGCAGGGTGCGAAGCCGGTCGCTCCCCGGCACCTTGAGAAAGGGATGGCAAGCACTGAGGTCCGCCACCGGCCGTCCACGCAGCCAAGTGTGCGGTTCGGGCTGGCGCGGCTGCAACCCTGGCGGGCTTTGCGGCCACCGGCGGAGACGGTCTTTCACCAGCGAGTCTAGCCCTTTATACGCCATCGCCTGCTTTCCCCCGGATCTGCTCTCGTCGGGTTCCACAACCCAAGGTCGTAGAAAGAGGACAATGGCAGTCACCTGAGCCGGGTCATCGTCAAATCGTGCGAAATCAGTGGGACCAGCCGCAGTTCGAATGTCGGAAGTGAGAAGATTCTTCGTTCGTTCCGGCGCGCCGCCGAGACCGCACAAGAGTTCGATGAGTAATCGATACGCCGATATACTGAGAAAATTCGCGAGTCTTCCGAATCCTTTGCGCCGGTTTCCTCACTCTTCTTATCAACAACCTGTGGGTAACTCTATCCACAAAGCAGCTCAAGCATTGCGATTTCATAGTACGAAATTGGAGCGCCCGAGTCATACGCAATCGTGAATTGAAGGTTACAGAATCCTTAGGGGCGGGAGCGCTGCCCGGCCCGGCCCCGTCATCCGCGGCGGTCGATCGCGACGTAATCGCGCTCCGTGTGCCCGGTATAGACTTGGCGGGGCCGGCCGATCCGCTGCTCGGGATCCTCGATCATCTCCTGCCACTGCGTGATCCAGCCCACCGTTCGCGACACCGCGAACAGCGCGGTGAACATGCTGGTCGGGAAACCCATCGCCTTGAGGATGATGCCCGAATAGAAATCAACGTTCGGATAGAGCTTGCGATCCACGAAATACGGATCGTGCAAGGCGACGTGCTCCAGCTCCATCGCCAGTTCCAGCAGCGGGTCGTTCACACCCAGTTCGCCGAGAACGTCGTGGCAGGCTTTCTGGATGATCTTCGCGCGCGGATCGTAGTTCTTATAGACCCGGTGGCCGAACCCCATCAGCTTCGTGTGCTTGCCGCGATCCTTCACATCGCGCAGGAACTCCGGGATGCCCCGCTTGTCGCCGATCTCGGACAGCATCTTCAACACCGCCTCGTTGGCCCCGCCGTGGCTCGGCCCCCACAGGCTGGCGATGCCGGCGGCGATACAGGCGAACGGGTTGGCTCCCGAGGAGCCGGCCAGGCGCACCGTGCTGGTCGAGGCATTCTGCTCATGGTCGGCGTGCAGGATCATGATGAGGTCCATCGCCCGCGCCAGCGTCGGACTGACCTTGTACTCTTCGGTCGGGACCGCGCTGAACATGTGCAGGAAGTTCTCGGCGTAGCCGAGGTCGTTGCGGGGGTAGATGAACGGCTGGCCGGCATTGTATTTGTGCGCCCAGGCGGCGATCGTCGGCATCTTCGCGATGAGCCGGAATGCGCTGATCCGCCGGTGCTCGGGATCCGTGATGTCGAGGCTGTCGTGATAGAACGCCGACAGCGCGCCCACGACGCCGCACATGACGGCCATCGGGTGCGCATCGCGGCGGAACCCATTGTAGAACTGGCGGATCTGCTCATGCAGCATGGTGTGGCGCATGACCCCCAGTTCAAACGTTTTGAGCTGCGCTGCGCTCGGCAGGTCGCCCCGCGTGATGAGGTAGGCGACCTCCAGGAAGTGCGACTTCTCGGCGAGTTGCTCGATCGGGTAGCCGCGATACAGCAGGATGCCCTGGTCGCCATCGATATAGGTGATCTTGCTCTCGCACGACGCCGTCGCCCCGTAGCCGGGGTCGTAGGTGAAGATGCCAAGATCGCCATAGATCTTGCGAATGTCGGCCACCGCCGGGCCGAGCGTGCCCTCGATCAGCGGCAGATTGGACGATTTGTTCGAACCATCGAGCGTGATGGTGACGGATCGCGAAGAAGAGCCGCTCATGGTGTCCCCCGGGGTGAGAATCCGGCAGCCGCGGGGCGGCCGGGCGTTCACGACGAAATTATGTCCGCCGTGGACCGCTGGCAACCTTCGCGTACGCAGCAATTCCCCGCGACGGCCGAGACCGCCTGTTTCCGCTCACGCCCTGCCCACCGCCGCCGGCTCCGATGCCGCGCTGTTCAGCCGGACAATCGCGGCCAGTAGCCGCAGCGCGTCGGCCCCGCCCCGGTCCTCGAGTCTCCCGCTTTCGATCTCCTGGGCCAAGAGGTCGGCCTGTTCGGCGATGATGCCGGAGGCTTTGTCCAAGGCCTGGCGCGAGACGACAATCTGCAACTCGTCAGACAACAGGCTCCAGTCGGCAGGCATGGCGCTCTCCGCGACGCTACCGCCATTCTGGCGCTGGATGCCGCTCACGCGGCCGCGCTCGTTGTCGCATGAGCTTTGTTAACAAGCCCTTACGACGCATCACTCGAAGCGCAGGCGGACCTCGGCCAACGGCGGAAACGCCACCACGACTTCGACCGGTCCGTCCACCCATATCGGCGGGGTGACGCTGCCGAGCATGACCACCTGCCCGGCCCGTAGGCCGCCGAACGCGGCGGCCACGTCGGAGGAAGCGAGCCAGGCAAGGCAATTCATTGGATGTCCGAGCAGATCGCCGCTCGCCCCCTCCCCGCGCAGCGCGCCGTCAATCGTGACGCGGCCCGCGAGTTGCACCAGATCGAGCCCGCGCCAATCGGCTTCGCCGGCGCCCAGCACGGCGGCGGCGTGGAACACCTGGTCGGCGATCAACGCCGGAGTGCCAAGGGCACCCAGGTCGCCATAGCGGTTCTCCACGATCTCGATTCCCGCCATCAGCACGCCGGCCGCCTCCGCCGCCTTCTCGGGCGTGCAGGGACCAGGCGGTAGATCGCGGGCGAGCCTAACCGCCACCTCGCACTCGACGCCCGGCGCCGTGAAGTCGGCGTAGCGCAGCGTCACACCGCTCGCGTGCAGCCCGCTCGCCGCCATGAAGCCCGCAGCCGGCCCCGACAGGCCGAGATAATCCTGCATCCGTCGCGCGGTAGCGCCGATCTTGAAGCCCGCGGGCGGGTCGGCCCCGAGATGTCGGGCCCGCGCGCGCTGCGTTGCCGCGCCCTCGACCTCGGTGCGCGGCGCCGGGTCCAAATGCTCGATCCGCGCGCGCCGATCGCGCAATCCGGTCAGGGCCTGGGCTGCCCGCTCCGCGTCGAAACCATTCATGTCAGCCTCGTGAGTTCGTACAACGCCACGGCGGCGGCGGCGGCCACATTCAAGCTCTCCATCACGCGCTTCGTCGCGAGCCCAGCCACCTCATCGCAGGTCTCCCGGGTCAGACGGCGGAGACCGCTGCCCTCGGCGCCCAGTACGAGCGCGATGCGACGTCCGGCCAACGCCGGCCCCGACAGCGCCCCGGTGCCCCCCGCATCGAGGCCGACGACCCACAGATCGGCGGCCTTCAACGCGACCAGGGTGCGGGCAATATTGACCGCGCGCATAAGCGGCACCGTCTCCAGCGCGCCCGACGCGGCCTTCGCGAGCGCGCCCGTCTCCTCGGGCGCATTGCGATCCTGGGTAATGACGGCCGCCGCGCCGAACGCGGCGGCGCAACGCAGGATGGCACCCACATTGCGCGGATCGGAGACCTGATCGAGCACGAGCAACGGGCCGGGACGTTCCAGCGCGTGCTGCAAGGTGGGGGTGGCAAGCGGGTCGGCGAGGAGCGCGAGCCCCTGATGCACGACATCGCGGCCCAGCAACTGATCGAGCCGTGCCCGATCCACCCGCTCCGGGGCAATCGCCCAGGGCTGGCGCAGCCGCTCACCCAGAGCCGCCGCCGCCTCTTCCGTCACCATGAGACGGCGGAGCCGGCGGGCCGGGTTGGCGAGCGCTGCAGCGACCGCATGCTGGCCATAGAGCCAGACGGTGCCGCGCGGCGCATCCGCGGTGGCGGGCGCCGGCGGGCGCGGCCTCGGGTGCGCGTTCGCCGGACGCGCCCCAAGTCCCAGGCGCGCCCGCTCCGGTTCGGGCCCACGCGGCGAACGATTAGGCCCGGGTCCGGGCGAAGGGCCGCCTGGCGGCCCGCGACTACCCTGGGGCCGAGGGCCGGGATGCCTGTTCTGCGGGGGCTTCATTCTGGCGGTATAGCCGGTGCGCCCGTGCAGACGAAGTGCGGGTTCTCCCATCCCGGCTTGCTATACCGGAACGGTGCGCCCTCAAGCGTACTCATAGTGCCGCCGGCCGCCTCCAGAAGCGCCTGTGGGGCGGCGGTGTCCCACTCCATCGTGCGTCCGAAACGGGGGTACAGGTCGGCTGCCCCCTCAGCCAATCGGCAGAACTTCACGCTGGAGCCGAAATTGATGATGCGCGCCACCTTGCGTCCGGCGAGGAAGGCGTCGAGGCGCGGGTTGTCGGCGTGATAGCGGCTGGCGAGCACCACCAGTCCATCGGCGGGCGGCAGGCGTGCATGAATTGGACGCTCGCCCGTCTTGTCGCGCTTCCACGCCCCCTGCCCCACGATGCCGCCGAACACCTCGCCCAGCGCGGGCACGCCGACCACACCGAGATAGGCCTGGCCGTCCCGCACCAGACCGATATTCACTGCGAATTCCTCGTGGCCGGCGGCGAATTCGCGCGTGCCGTCCAGCGGATCGACCAGCCAGTACTCGCGCGACGGCGCGGTGATCCGCCCGCCCGCGACCTCCTCCTCGGCGATCACCGGGATATCGGGCGCGGCCTCCCGCAGCCCGGCGACGATGATTGCCTCGGCCTCAGTGTCGGCCACCGTCACCGGGGAGGCATCGGTCTTGCGCTGGACGTCGAAGCCGTGCGCGCGCACCGCGAGAATCGCTTCGCCGGCCCGCAGCGCGAGGTCAGCGGCGAGTTCCAGGAGTTCACTGTCGGTCATGGCCCGTGATAACCGCGCGCACGTCGCGCCGCAACGCGACGCGCATCCAACACGCAGTCGTGGGGCGCGCTGGCAGCCGGCCCGTCGCATACTGCCTTGTTGGCGGCCCGTTCGCCGCCAGTCACCAGGGAGGCAGAGATGGCAGTAGCAAGCGTGTCGAAAATCACCGCGGCTTCGCCGACCAGCTTCGACGCCGCTATCCAGGAGGGCCTCACGCGCGCGAGCAAGACATTGCGCGGGATCACCGGTCTTCATGTGATCGAGGAGAAGGCGAGCGTAACGAACGGAAAGATCGCGGAATACCGGGTCACGATGGAGGTCACCTTCGTTCTGGAGGGCTGAACCCGATCGAGCGGCGCGCACTTGAGGCTGGGCATCGGCCCGCGCACACTCGGGCCATGCAGATCGCCTTCATCATTCCCGCGCCCCTCGATACCCCGACGGGCGGCTTCTTCTACGTGCGCCACGTCGTCGCCGGACTGCGCGATGCCGGCCATGACGTGGACGTGGCGGAAATAGACGGCGCGCAGCGCCAGGCGCGGGCGATCGAGGTGCTGGACGCGGCGGCGAAACGCGGCGCCCGGCCGTTGATCGACGGCCTCGCCCTGCCCGCCTACGTGGGCAAGGGTGACGCGCTGGATGCAGCGGGCGCATTCGGCCTGATCCATCATCCCGCCGCCCTGGCCGACGGCGCCGACGAGTCCCAACGCGCGACGATCCGCAACGCCGCGCTGCGGCTGCTGCCGAGGCTGCATCGAATCGTCGTCACCAGCCACGCCGCCGCCGAGCGTCTCGTCGCGGAATTCGGCGTCGATGGCGCGCACATCGCGACGGTCGCACCCGGGACCGACGATGCGCCGCGCAGCACCGGCTCCGGCGGCCCGGGGTGCACGATCCTCTCGGTCGGGGTGCTCATCCCTCGCAAAGGCCACGACGTGCTGCTCCGCGCGTTGGCGAGGCTGTTCGACCTCGACTGGTACCTCACCATCGTCGGCTCCGCGACACGCGATCCCGCTCACGCCGCCGGGCTCGCCGCACTCGCCGAGCAGCTCGGCATCGCCGCGCGGGTGCGCTTCGCGGGCACCCTGGACCAACCGGCGTTGGACGCCCTGTGGCGGGACGCCGACCTGTTCGCGCTCGCCACCCAATGGGAGGCGTATGGCAGCGCGATTGCCGAGGCGTTGCGGCGCGGATTGCCGGTCGCCGTCACCTCGGGCGGCGGTGCCGCGGCGCTGGTCCCCGTCGAGGCGGGGGTTGTCGCCCCCCCAGGCGATGTCGAGCAACTCTCGAAGGCGATGCGCCGGCTGATCTTCAGTGCGGCGTTACGCGCCGAAATGGCGGAAGTCGCCTGGCAGACCGGGCAGACGCTGCCGGACTGGACGACGCAGGTGCGGGCATTCGTCGCCGCGCTGGACGGCTGAACGGGAGGCATCGATGTTGCTGGGCGCCATCGCCGACGATTTCACCGGCGCGACCGACCTCGCCTCGACATTGGTTCGCAACGGGATGCGGACGGTGCAACTGATCGGTGTGCCGCGCGCGGGCGATCCGGTTCCCGACGCCGATGCGGTCGTGATCGCGCTGAAATCGCGCACTGCCCCGGTACGGCAGGCAGTCGATGAAAGCCTCGTGGCGCTGACCTGGCTGCGTGCGGCGAATGTCCGGCAGGTCTTCTTCAAATACTGCTCCACCTTCGACAGCACGGATGCGGGCAATATCGGTCCCGTGGGCGACGCGCTGATCGCCGCCCTGGGCTGCGGCTTCGCGCTCGCTTGCCCGGCATTCCCGGCGAACGGGCGCAGCGTCTATCAGGGCCATCTGTTCGTCGGCGCCACGCTGCTGAGCGAGAGCGGGATG
>JBDTFI010000333.1:0-10409 GCA_039938035.1 Acetobacteraceae bacterium
CGACGGTGCCGGCCGTCGTGCCGCCGTCGATCACGATGGTCTGGCCGGTGAGGAAGCTGCCGGCCTTGGACGCCATGAACACGGCGGCTCCGGCGATCTCGTCGGGCTCGCCGATGCGCTGGAGGGGCGTGCCTTTGGTGCGCTTGCGATAAAGCTCCGGGTTCTCCCACAACGCCCGCGCGAAATCGGTCCGCACCAGACCCGGCGCGATGGCATTGGCGCGGACATTGCGCGGTCCCCATTCGACCGCGATGTTGCGCGCGAGTTGCATGTCGGCCGCCTTGGAGATGGCATAGAGGCCGAGTTGGGCGGAGCCGCGCAGCCCGCCGATCGAGGAGATGATGATCACCGACCCGCCGCCGCGCTCCGCCATGCCCGGCAGCACCATGTTGCAGAGCCAGAAATTGCTGCGGACATTGGCGCCCATGACCCGCTCGTAGACGTCGTCGGACGCTCCGGCGGCGGGGTGGTTGGACATCACGCGCCGATGGAACCTTCGCGGCCTCGGCGTGGCGGCGTTCGCGCACGGGGCGAGCGACCTCTACTCGGGCATGGTGCCGTTCCTCATCTTCACCATCGTGACCGCGCGCGGGTTGTCACCCGTCTATCAAGGCGCGATCGGCTTCCTCTGGTATCTGACCAGCTCGATCACGCAACCGCTGTTCGGCGCCTTCGCCGACACCAGGGGACGCTGGTGGTTCCTGCCGTTCAGCGTGTCGCTGACCGTGCTGGGCGTGTCGTGCGCCGGCCTCGCCGGCGGGCTGGGCACGCTCGCGTTCCTCATCATGCTCGGCGGGCTGGGCTCCGGCATGATGCATCCCGAGGCCGGAAAATACTCGGCGATGCTGAGCGGAGACCGCCGCTCGGGCGGCATCTCGATCTTCCAGATCGGCGGGCAAACCGGCTTTGCGTTCGGCCCGCTGATCATCGCGGCACTCGTGCAGGCGCAGGGCACGAGCGGTTCGGTCTGGATGCTTATTCCCGGCGTCTGCGCGGTCGTGTTCCTGCTCGCCGCGATGCCCGGCGTCGACCGCGTCGCGCGCGATCTGCATCGATCCGCGACGCATGGTCTCGGCCTCGTGACCGGCGGCGTCGATCGTCTCGGGGTCGCGCTCCTGGTCGGGGGCGCGGCGGTCGAATACATCGTCGGCGCCTCGTTCCTGACCTATCTGCCCAATCTCATCACCGCCCGCGGCGGCGGCGTCACCTTCGCCGGCGAGATCGTGACCGCGTTCCTGATGGCGAGCGTGCTCGGCCTCTATCTCGGCGGATATCTGGGCGACCGCGCGGGACCGCTCGCCATTTCCATCGGCGCGCTCCTGCTGTCAGTGCCCTGCCTCTATGGCTTCCTCGCGCTGCACGGCTTGTGGTCGATCACGCTGCTGCTGGCCGCCAACGCGCTGCTCAACATCCAGACCGCGCCAGTCGTCGCCCTCGTGCAGCGGATGCTGCCGCGCAACCTCGGCATGGCGCTCGGCTTGATAAACGGCGTCGCGTTCGGCGCCGGCTCGGCGCTGGTGACGCTGGTCGGTTTCGCGGTGGCCCGCATCGGCCCGGACGCCGCGCTTCTGCGGGTGAGCGCCCTGCCGATCCTCGGCGCTCTCGTTTTCGCCCTGGTCGCCTACCGACGGCGCTGAGGCTCAGCCGCCGGGCAGGCCGATCCGCCGACCGGCGGCGGCGGGCCACGGCCCGGGGGCGGTCGCCGCCAGTAAGGCGACAAGGCGGTCGGCGGGCCACGGCGCGACGCGGCGCGTCCGCATGTCGATATGCAGGTTCAGCTGCTCGAGCGTGGCGGCGATCTTGCCGCTTTCGACATGGTGCATCTCCTGGTACCAATGCAGGCGCTTGGCGTCGGCGCCGAGCAGGCGCGAGGTGACGCGCACTCGCTCGCCCTCGGTCACCTCGCGCCGATAGAGCGTGTGCGTCTCCGCGACGAAGGTGGAATTGCCGGAGCGCCGGCGATAGGCGGTGCCGATATCGAGCGCGTCGAACACCACGTCCAGCGCCTGATCGAAGACCACGATGTAGTAGGCGAGGTTCATGTGGCCGTTGGAATCGATCCACTCGGGCCGGATGATCTCGTCGTGCGATGGCAGGGTCATGGGCGCGCACGTACCGGGCCGTCCAGGCACGGTCAAGCAGGTCAGGCGATCGGCTGGAGCAGCCCCGGGCGTGGGTTCGCGGCGTGCTCCTTGAGCACGGCCTCGTTGGCCGGGTCCACCTCGCGCATCAGCACGTCATAGCCCCAGAGGTCCGCGAGGCTCTGCAACGTCAGCCGGGCATCGCGCTCGTCGAGCAGAACCCGGTTCTGGGCGCGGTGGTTCAGGATCAGCCTCCGGTCGCCCGCGAGGTCGACATCGACCACCTGGATATCGGGCGTCGAGCAAGCGACGTCGTAATGGCGCGCCAGCGCCCGCTGGATCTTGCGATAGCCGCGCTCGTCGTGGATCGCCTCCACCCGCAAAGCGGGCTCGTCGGCGTCGTCGATGACGTGAAACAGGCCGAGCTGGCGGATCAGGCGCGGGCTCAGGAACTGCAGAACGAAGCTCTCGTCCCGATAGTTCGCCCAGCAATCGCGCAGCACGGCCATCGCATCCCCGCTCCCGGCGATCGCGGGAAACCACTCCGTGTCCTCGGCGGTCGGCGTGAGGCAGATGCGCTCGATATCGCGCATCATCGCGAAGCCGAGCGCGTAGGGATTGATGCCGGAGTAGCGCGGGTCGTCGAACTCCGGCTGAAACACGACGCTGGTGTGCGAGCGCAGGAATTCCACCATCGCGCCGTCCGTCAGCAGGCCCTTCTCGTGCAGGCGGTTCATGATGGTGTAGTGCACGAACGTCGCGCAGCCCTCGTTCATCATCTTGGTCTGGCTTTGCGGGTAGAAATACTGCGCGACCTGACGGACGATCCGCAACACCTCTCGCTGCCACGGCGCGAGACGCGGCGCGGTCTTCTCCAGGAAGAACAGGATGTTTTCCTGCGGCAGCTCCAGCAAGGCGCGGCGGCGCTCCTCCACGGTCGCGTCGGGCTTGGCCGCGCCTTTCGTCGGGATGGTCCGCCACAGGTCGTTGAACACCCGCTCATCGTGCTCGCGCCGCTCCCGCTCGCGCCGCTCCTCGGAGCGGAGGTCGGCGGCGCGCCGGCGCGGGTAGCGATGCAGACCCTGGCTCATCAATGCATGGGCGCAGTCGAGCAGCCGCTCCACCGCGACCTCGCCGTGCTTCTCCTCGCATTTGGAGATGAAGCTCTTGGCGAATTCGAGGTAGTCGAGGATGCCGTCCGCATCGGTCCACTGGCGGAAGACGTAGTTGTTCTTGAAGAAATGGTTGTGGCCGAACGCGGCGTGGGCGATCACCAGCGTCTGCATCGCCGCCGTGTTCTCCTCCATGATGTAGGAGATGCACGGGTTTGAGTTGATGACGATTTCATACGCCAGGCCCTGCATCCCGGCGCGATACAGGCCATCGTGGCGGGCAAAGTGCTTGCCGAACGACCAGTGCTTGTAGAACAGCGGCATCCCGCCCGAGGAATAGGCGTCCAGCATCTGCTCGGTGCTGATGACCTCGATCTGGTTGGGATAGACGTCGAGCCCCAGTTCGCCCACCGCGACCGCCTCGATCGCGGCATAGGCGCGCTGGATGGTTGAGAACTCCCAGTCGGCGCCCTCGAACAGCGGGCGGGTGGCATTCGGGTTGACGAAGTTCATGCGCTCTCGGCTCCGGCTGGGGCCTGCTTGCGGGCAAACAATTCGCGAAACACAGGATAGATGTCGCGTCGATGGCTGACCTTGCGCATCGCCATCGGGGCGCCGGTCCGGCAGATCTCGATGTAGGTTTGCCAGAGGTCGCTGTCGCGGCGGATAAATCCGGGCGGGAAATGCTCGGAATCGCGGCCGACCTCGAGATAGGCGTAGTACTGGCACACCGGCAGGATGTCGTGGGTGAGCAACGTCGCCGTCCGCTCGTTGTCGGACGCCGTGTTGTCGCCGTCGGAGGCCTGGGCGGCGTAGATGTTCCACGAATCCGGGCTGTAGCGCTCGGCAACCACGCGGCGCATCTCGTCGAGCGCGGTCGAGACCACGGTGCCGCCGGTTTCCGGCGAGTTGAAGAAGGTGTCCTCGTCCACCTCCTGGGCCTGATGGGTATGGCGGATGAACACGACCTCGACCCGCTTGTACTTGCGGCGCAGGAAGATGTACAGCAGCACGTAGAACCGCTTCGCCAAATCCTTCATGTGCTCGGTCATCGAGCCCGAAACGTCCATGAGGCAGAACATCACCGCCTGCGCGACCGGCTTGGGATGGGATTCGAAGCGGCGGTAGCGGACATCCAACGGGTCGATGTACGGGATCTGGATGGTGCGCCGCAGCTTGCGGTCCAGTTCCTCCTCCAGCGCGACCCGCCGCTCGTCGCCCTCGTCGAGCGCGTTGATCTCCTCGCGCAAGCGGATCAGTTCGTCGGTCTTCGGCCGGCGCAGGGCAATGCGGCGCGACAGGCTGTTCCGTACGGTCCGCATCAGCGCGAAATTGGCCGGCGAACCGGAGACGGCATAGCCGGCCCGGCTCCAGGTCAGTGCCTCGGTATCGACGACCCGGCGCTTGGCGAGGTCGGGCAGTTCCAAGTCTTCGAGGAACAGATCGACGAACTCGTCGCGCGACAGCGCGAACCGGAAATCGTCCTCTCCCTCCCCGTCCGGGCTGCCCTCGGACCCGGACTCGCCGCCGCCAGAGGGCGGACGGGGAATGGTGTCGCCCTCGACGTACTCCTTGTTGCCGGGCAGCAGGTGATCGCGCATTCCGCCGCTGGCGGCGCGCCGAAATGACGCCTCATGAACGCCTTGGGCCGGGAGCGAGACCTCGCCCGCCTCGTCAGCGTCCTTGATGCTCCGGCTGGCCGTGCTCTCATGCACGGCCTTGCGGATCAGCGACTTCGCCCGACGGATGAAACGCTGCCTATTGGCGAGGCTCTTTCCGCCGGGATTGAGGCGACGGTCGATGATGTGCATTGACCCTGTCCGTCCTCGTTTTCGTGACGCTCAGCCGGCCTGCTTGACCCGCATGTACCACTCGACCAGCCGGCGCACCTGCCGCTCAGTATAGCCGCGCTCGGCCATGCGCTCCACGAACTCCTCATGCTTCTTCTCGGTGTCGCCGTCCTTCTTCGAGCCGAAGCTGATCACCGGCAGAAGTTCCTCCACCTGGGAGAACATCCGCCGCTCGATCACTTCGCGGATCTTCTCGTAGCTCGTCCAGGACGGATTCTTGCCCGCGTTCTGCGCCCGCGCCCGCAACGAGAACTTCACCACCTCGTTGCGGAAATCCTTCGGGTTGGCGATTCCGGCGGGCTTTTCGACTTTGGTCAGCTCCTGGTTGAGAAGCTCGCGATTCAGCAACTGGCCGGTGTCTGGGTCCTTGTAATCCTGATCCTCGATCCAGGCGTCGGCATAAGCGACGTAGCGGTCGAACAGGTTCTGCCCGTAGTCGTTGTAGGACTCGAGGTAGGCCTTCTGGATCTCGTTGCCGATGAACTCCGCGTAGCGGGGGCCGAGTTCGCCCTTGATGAACTCCAGAAACCGCTTCTCGGTCTCGGCGGGCATCTGCTCGCGCCGGATCGACTGTTCCAGCACGTACATAAGATGCACGGGATCGGCGGCGATCTCCGTCGTGTCGTGGTTGAACGTGGCGGCGAGCACCTTGAAGGCGAAGCGGGTGGAGGCGCCGTCCATCCCCTCGTCCACGCCGGCGGCGTCACGGTACTCCTGCAAGCTGCGCGCCCTCGGGTCCGTCTCCTTCAGGCTCTCGCCGTCATAGACGCGCATCTTCGCGTAAACGGTGGAATTCTCGTGGCGCTTCAGCCGCGACAGTACCGAGAAGCGAGCCAGCATCTCCAGCGTGGCGGGCGCGCACGGCGCGGCCGACAATTCGCTGCCGACCAGCAGCTTGTCGTAGATCTTGATCTCCTCGGTGACGCGCAGGCAGTACGGCACCTTGATGACGTAGATACGGTCGATGAAGGCTTCGTTGTTGCGGTTATTCTTGAAGGTCTGCCATTCCGCCTCGTTGGAGTGGGCGAGGATGATGCCGGCAAACGGGATGGCGCCGATGTTCTCGGTGCCGATGTAGTTGCTCTCCTGCGTCGCCGTCAGCAGCGGGTGCAGCATCTTGATCGGTGCCTTGAACATCTCGACGAATTCGAGGATGCCCTGGTTGGCCCGGTTCAACCCACCCGAGTAGCTATAGGCATCGGGATCGTTCTGCGCGTGCATCTCCAGCTTGCGGATATCGACCTTGCCCACCAGCGAGGAAATGTCCTGGTTGTTCTCGTCGCCCGGCTCGGTCTTGGCGATGGCGATCTGGCGGAGGCGCGAGGGGATCAGGCGCTGTACCCGGAAGCGGGAGATATCGCCGCCGAACTCATCCAGCCGCTTGAGGCACCACGGACTCATCAGGCCGCTGAGTCGCCGGCGGGGAATGCCGTAGCGCTCCTCCAGCAGCGCCCCCATCTTCTCCGGGTTGAAAAGCCCGAGCGGGCTTTCGAAGACGGGGCTGACCTGCTCGCCCGCCTTCAGCACGTAGATGGGATGGACCTCCATCAACGCTTTGATGCGCTCGGCAAGGGAAGACTTGCCCCCGCCCACCGGGCCAAGCAGATACATCATCTGCTTGCGTTCCTCGAGGCCCTGCGCGGCGTGACGGAGGAAGCCGACGATCCGTTCGATCGTCTCCTCCATCCCGTAGAACTCGTTGAACGCGGGATACACCCGGATCGTGCGGTTCATGAAGATGCGGCCCAGGCGGGCGTCCTTGGACGTATCCACCATCTCCGGCTCGCCGATGGCCGCCAGCAGCCGCTCGGTGGCGGTGGCGTACATCATCGGGTCGGCCTTGCACCCGTCCAGGTACTCCGAAAGCGTCAGCTCCGCTTCGCGATGTGCCTCGTAGGTGCGGGCGAACGTGCTGAAGATATCATCGACCGGCTGCATCGATCGCTCCGTGCGTGTGAGTGGCACCGCGTGCGTCAACGGGAGATAAAATGAAGTCTACCCGACACCGTAGGAGTCGCGTGAGCGATTTCGCGCCACGGCGCGATTCGGCGGGCGAAAACAATCCGGAATGCAACACAGCCGGTAAGTCAGCCATCATGGCCCCCTCGGAGAAAAGATAGGCTGCGCAGCCCGCTTGCAAGATCAGGGTGAACGGCGTGGAGATTGTGTGGCAAAAACCCGGCAAACGCGGGTGGCGGGTGCCGCGCGCGAAACTGTGTCCGAGAGCAGCTGGATCCCGCTTCCGGACGAGCGTTTCACAGCGGCCGGTCGGCGCAGCTTGCCGCAGAGCGTCGCCAGCAACGTCACGAACCTGGGAGTTGAGCGGGGCAGCCATGCCGGCGCGGAGGTCCAGTTGAAACTGTCCATGCCGGAGCCTCCGCTTCACCTCCCTGCGACTGCCGCAGGTCGAAGAAGAACAAAGTAAGCACGAATAATTAAGGAATCATTAACGCCGGCCCAAATCGGTTGGTGGCGTCCCCGGCGGGATTCGAACCCACGGCCCCAGGATTAGGAATCCTGTGCTCTATCCGGCTGAGCTACGGGGACGTAAGCTCTGATAGACTTCGACATATACGCCTGTGTCGTGCCCGCGGCGAGACTCGCTTCATGAGGAGGACTTATGGCCCAGCAGCCCGAGCCGTTCTCTCGCGAACCGGTGCCGAGCGTACCGACCGAACTGCCGGGCCTGACTGGACTGGTGACCTTGCTGGTTTGCGTGGTGGTCGTCGCCACGCTTTTCGTGGCGCGCGAGGTGCTGATCCCGATCACGCTGGCGGTGCTGCTGGGTTTCCTGCTGACGCCGTTCGTGAATGTATTGCGGAAGTTGCGGCTCGGGCACGTCCCGTCGGTGCTGATCGCGGCCGCGCTTGGCATCGCGATGGTCCTCGGCATCGCCGGGTTGATCGGCGTCCAGCTCGCCGACCTCGCGGGCAAGGTGCCGGAATACACCTATACGATCGAGCACAAGGTCGACGCGGTGAGGAGTTTCGCCGTCGGCAGTATCTCCGGGGTGCTTGACAGGCTCAAGGAGATCACCCCGTCGCCCGCCACGAAGCCCGTCGGGACCCCTGCCGCCGAAAAGGCCGCTGGCGCGCAGGCCCCTTCCGGGCCCCAGCCGATTCCGGTCACGGTGCAGCCGACACCGATGGGCGCCGTGACGTTGGCCGAGAGCGTCCTGACACCGATCCTGAGCCCGCTCGCCACCGCCGGCATCGTATTCGTGGTCAGCATCTTCGTCATGCTTCAACGCGAGGATCTGCGCGACCGGTTTATCCGGCTGTTCGGGTCGGGCGATCTGCATCGCACGACCATCGCGATGAATGATGCCGGCCATCGGCTGTCGCGCTACTTCATTGCCCAGCTTTCGGTGAACGCCACATTCGGCTGCGTCATCGGCCTTGGCCTCGCACTGATCGGCGTGCCGAGCCCCGTCCTGTGGGGCGTCGTCGGGATGCTGCTGCGCTTCGTCCCGTATATCGGCTCCCCGATCGCCGCCGTGCTGCCGATCGCGCTGGCCGCCGCCGTGGACCCCGGTTGGTCGATGGCGATCTGGACCGCCGTGCTCTACCTGGTGATCGAGCTGCTCACCGGCCAAGTCGTCGAGCCGTTGGTCTACGGCCACAACACCGGATTATCGCCGGTCGCCGTGATCGTGGCGGCGATCTTCTGGGCCTGGATCTGGGGCCCGATCGGGCTGATCCTGTCGACCCCGATGACGCTGTGCCTGGTGGTGCTCGGCCAGCATGTGAAGCGACTGGAGTTCCTGGATGTCCTGCTCGGCGATCGGCCGGCGCTGACGCCGATAGAAAGCTTTTATCAGCGGATGCTGGCCGGCGACCCGGACGAGGCCGAGGAGCAGGCCGATCTGTTCCTAAAGGACGGCACGCTGACCGCTTACTACGACGAGATCGCCCTTCCCGGACTGCAGCTCGCCTCGAACGACGCGCTGCGGGGCGTCCTTACTCCCGGACAGCTGAACCGCCTGCGCGGGTCCATCGAGAGCCTGGTGCATGAGCTGGATGAGCATGCCGATCCCGAGCCGGCCGCCGAGAGCCCCTCCGCGCACCCGCTTCCTCCCCACCTGCCGGCGCATGAGCCAGTAGGAACGAAACCAGAGCATATGGACGCCGGCCATGCCGACATGCGGCACGCGTTGGCGCCGGGGTGGGACTCCGAGACCCCGGTGCTCTGCGTGGCCGGGCGCGGGCCGCTGGATGAGGCGGCCTCGTTGATGCTCGCCCAGCTTTTGACTAGGCACGGGCTGGCAGCGCGGGCGGTGGCGCATGCCGCCGCCTCCCATGCGCGCATCGCCAGCTTGCCGCTGGACGGCGTGGCGATGGTCTGCGTCGCCCACCTCGACATCGCCGGAGCGCCGGCGCATCTGCGCCATCTTGTGCGCCGGCTGCGCCAGCGCCTGCCCGGTCACCCGATCCTGGTCGGCCTGTGGCCACCGACGGACTCGCTGTTAGCCGACGAGCGGATACGTGCCGCGGTCGGCGCGGATTTCTACGTCAGCACCTTCCACGAGGCGGTGGCGGCGTGCCTGGAGACGGCGACCCGCGGCGCCGAGCCACTGGGCCAGACCAGTACGGCACTCACCGCCGCGTAGCGAGAGGGAGCTCATACTCCGCCTCCGACTCGTAGATGGCGCGCTCCTTGCCGAGGCGGGAACTGAACAAGGTGAAGTGGCCGATCGTGACCGGCTCGGCGCGGAACAGGCTGTACGCTTGCAGATACGCGGCGAGCCGGGGTTCCGGCACGGCATCGACCCGGGCGAGCGTGACGTGCGGCGCGAAGCGGCGACGCTCCGGCTCGAGGCCGATGCGCTGCAAGGCGGTCTCCACCTTGGCATGCAGATGCTCGAGCGCTTGCGTGCGCTCCACCCCGGCCCAGAGCGCGGTGCCGCGTCCGCCCTTCGCGAACAGGCCGATGCCCGCAACGGTCAGCGGGAAACCTGGCGTCCGCAGAGCGCCGAGGGCATGGTCGATCTCGTCGGCCTGCCAGGCGGGGGTTTCGCCGATAAAACGCAGGGTCAGGTGCTGGTTCTCCGGCGGCACCCAGCGCGCGCCCGGCACGCCCCCGGTCAGCAGCGCGAGGCGCTGACGGAGGGAGGGCGGCAGGTCGAGGGCGACGAAGAGCCTCATTTCACCTCCGCCAGCAGATCCTCCACGTCCGGCAGGATGCGCGCGACGATGCTCCGCACGCCTTCCGCGTTCGGGTGCAAGCCATCCGCCTGGGTAAGGCCGGGCGCGCGCGCGACGCCGTCGAGGAAGAACGGATCGTAGAGAATGCCCGGCCGGTGGCCGAGATCGTCGAAAACGGCGCGGAACTGACGTTCGTACTCGGGGCCGAGGTTCGGGGGAGCG
>JBDTFI010000334.1:0-3006 GCA_039938035.1 Acetobacteraceae bacterium
CAGGGGCGGGCCACTGGACGAGACCGTCCGGGAAGGCAGGGCCGTCGGCTTTGACCCGTGAGCCAGGAGACCTGCCGCCGTCGCGAACAGCCATGCGCCGGCCGGGGTATGCTGGGGCAGGAGAAGACGGATGACCATCGCCAGCAATTTGGGCTTTCCCCGCATCGGACCCCGGCGCGAACTGAAGACGGCGCTTGAACGGCACTGGGCCGGGGACCTGGACGAGCCCGGCTTACTGGCCGATGCCGCGCGCATCAGCGCGGCGAACTGGTGCTTGCAGCAGAGGCTGCGGGTCAATCACGTGCCGAGCGGCGATTTCTCGCTGTACGACCATGTGCTCGATATGGCCTGCATGGTGGGCGCGATCCCGGCTGGCTACGGCTGGTCGAGCGGGCCGGTCCCACTCGCGACGTTGTTCGCGCTGGCGCGTGGCTCGCGGGGAACGGCGGCGGAGCGGGAGGCGGGCATCAGGCCCGGTCTGCCCGCTCTCGAGATGACAAAATGGTTCGATACCAACTACCACTACCTGGTGCCGCGCCTGTCCGCGGAGCAGCACTTCGACCTCACCATCAACCGTCCGCTCGCGTTGTATCGGGACGCGCGGGAGGTTGGATTGCGAACCCGCCCGGTGCTGCTCGGCCCGGTTTCCTTTCTGCTCCTGTCCAAGACGCTGGACGGTTCCGACCCGCTCGACCTGCTCGACCGCTTGCTGCCGATTTACCGGCGGATTCTGCGTGAGTTGGCCGAGGAGGGTGTGGCGTGGGTGCAGATGGACGAGCCCGTGCTGGCGCTCGACCTGACCGAGAAGGCGCGGATCGCTCTTGCGCTGGCGTACGGCGAACTCGCGCGCGGAGCGACGCCGGACGTCCTTCTGGCCAGCTATTTCGGCCCGCTGGGCGACAATCTCGGCACCGCGCTGCGGCTGCCCGTGGCCGGGCTGCATCTCGACCTCGCGCGGGGTGCGTCCGACCTCGGCGCTGTGCTGGAGGTGCCGCGGCCGGACCGGTGGCTCTCGTTGGGCCTGGTTGACGGGCGCAACGTCTGGCGTGCCGACCTGCGCGCCGCGCTGACGACGGCGCGCCGCGTGGCACAGGCGTGGGGCGGCGCCGCGCGGATCATGATCGCGCCGTCGTGCAGCCTATTGCATGTGCCGGTGGATCTGGACGGCGAAGACAGGCTCGACGCGGAGCTGAAGCCCTTGCTCGCCTTCGCGGTCCAGAAGTTGCGCGAGGTCGCCGCCCTGGCGCGCGGCCTCGACGAGGGAGAGGCCGCGATCAAGGACGAGTTGGCGGCAAGCGATGGGGCCGTGCGCGCGCGCCAAACGAGCACGCGAGTGAACGATCCCGCCGTCGCGGCGCGCCTGAGGGAAGCGGCGCCCGAGACGGAGCGGCGTGCCAGCGCCTATCCCCAACGCCGGCAGCGCCAACGCGAGCGGCTGTCCTTGCCGGCGTTCCCGACCACGACCATCGGTTCTTTCCCGCAGACGGCGGAGGTGCGCCGGGCGCGGGCGGGCGTCGGGCGTGGCGATATGACGCGGGCGGACTATGAGCGTTCGATCGAGGGCTGGATCGCCGAGGCCGTGCGCTGGCAGGAGGAGGTCGGGCTCGACGTGCTGGTGCATGGCGAGTTCGAGCGCAACGACATGGTCAAGTATTTCGGCGAGCAGCTTCGCGGTTACGCCTTCACCCGGCACGGCTGGGTGCAGAGCTACGGCAGCCGGTGCGTTGCCCCGCCGATTATCTGGGCCGACGTGTCCCGGCCCGAACCGATGACGGTGCGGTGGTCGGCTTATGCGCAATCGCTCACCAGCCGGCCGGTGAAGGGAATGCTGACCGGGCCGGTCACAATGCTGCAATGGTCCTTCGTGCGCGACGACCTTCCTCGGGAGCAGGTCTGCCGGCAGATCGCGCTGGCGCTGCGCGACGAGGTCACCGATCTGGAGGCGGCGGGCATCGCCGTCATCCAGGTGGACGAACCGGCGTTCCGTGAGGGCCTGCCGCTGCGCCGGGCCGATTGGGATGCCTATCTGCGCTGGGCGGTCGCGTGCTTCCGCCTGGCTACCGCCGGCGTGCGCGACGAGACGGCGATCCACACCCACATGTGCTACGCCGAATTCAACGATATCATGGCGGCGATCGCGGCGATGGACGCCGATGCGATCTCGATCGAAACCACCCGCAGCCGGATGGAATTGCTCGATGCCTTCGCGCCAGGCAGCGGCAACGCCTACCCCGCCGAAATCGGCCCAGGCGTATGGGACATCCACAGTCCGCGCGTGCCGGACGCCGACGAGATGACCGATCTGCTCGGCCTCGCCCGGGGGCGGCTCGCCGACTGGCAGATCTGGGTCAATCCCGATTGCGGCCTGAAGACCCGCAAATGGGAGGAAGTCAGGCCGGCGCTCGCGAACATGGTCGACGCGGCGCGGCGCCTACGTGTTCGTCAGGCCGCCGTCGACCGTGATGGTCTGCCCGGTGACGTAGGAACCGTCGGGTCCGCATAGGAAGAGGATCACGCCGGCAACCTCCTCGGGCCGGCCGACCCGGCCGAGGGGAATCTGCCGGCGCCTCTGCTCGCCGTCCTTCGCGATCACCTCGGCCGCCATCGGGGTGTCGATAAGACCCGGCGCGATCGCGTTCACCAGGATTCCGGGCGCGAACCGGCGCGACAAGGAGCGGGTGAGGCTGACGATGCCGCCCTTCGCCGCCGCGTAACCGGGATACTCGATACTGCCCCGGTGATAGGCGACGGAGCTGGTCAGCACGATGCGCGCTGTCCCGGAGCGTTCGGCGCGCGCCGCGAAGGCGATCGCCATGTCGTAAGCGTTGGTCAAATTAGCCGCGATCGCGCGGTCCCAGACGCCGTGCGCGTCGGGGTCCATCGCGTCGCGCTCGAACACGCCGGCGAGATGGACGAGCGCGTCGATCGTTCCGCCGGCCCTATCCAGCGCCTCGGCACAAGCCGCGGGCGTGGCGATGTCGGAGTGCCAGGTCGCCAGCCGCGCCG
>JBDTFI010000335.1:0-3115 GCA_039938035.1 Acetobacteraceae bacterium
CGCAGGAACTGGATCGCCAGCGGCCGGTCCAGCCCGTACTGGTGGCGGATGGTGGCGATCATGTCGGGCGTCGCATCCGGACCCGCCGCCAACGCCGCCGGGTCGGCGGGCGCGACGTTGGTGATGAGGAACGTGAGCACCACCAGCCCGAACAGCATCAGCACAATCAGGCCGAGCCGGCGGGACAGGAGGCGCAGCATCGGCCGCTCAGCCTGCTTTGATCCACATCGGGTAGAAATCAACCTCGCCGGTCAGCCGCACCGGGCAGAACGCGAATCCTTGCACATCGTCGCGCATCGCCCAGCGCCGGTCCTCCACCATGCCGAAGATCGCCGGCTGGTCGGCGACGATACGGTCCTGGATCGCGGCGTACTGCGCCATCCGCTTGTCCTGGTCGGGCTCGATGCGCGCGGCGGCGACCATCTTGTCGAGTTCGGGGTCTTGCAAATGGTGCATCCCCCAATAGCTGCCGGCGGCCGAGGATGTGTATTGCGAAGCGACGACGTCCGGATCGGTGCTGACCGGCGTCACGTAGACCGCGATCATCGACGGTGCCGTTTCCGCCTTCAGGCCGCGCGCGACAAGGGTCGGCCACGGGACCGCGGTGACGTTGACCGTGATATCGAGCTTCTGAAGGGCATCGAGTACCGCGAGCCCGATCTGCCGCTCGACCTCCAGCCCGGCGACGTAGGCGTATTCGAGCGCCACGCCGCCCTTCGGCCACTGCGTCTTGGTCAGATACTCGCGCGCCTTGGCGAGGTCCTGGCGTGGCATGTCGGGGACGGCGATGTGGCCGAACATGCCGGCCGGGATCGGGCTGTCGAGCAGACGCGCGGCGCCGTTCTCGATTTGCAGAAACGCATTGTAGTCGATCGCATAGGCCAGAGCCTTGCGGAAATTGATGTCGGCCGTCGGGCCGTGCTGGGTGTTCAGCATGATGGTGAAGGGCGTCATGCCGGGATTGCTGCTGACCTTGATGCCCGGCGCCTTCGCCAGCTGGTCGTAGTCCTGCGGCGTCATGTCGGTGACCATGTCCACCTCGCCGCGTTGGAGTGCCGCCTTGCGCGGCGCCGGCTCGCGGATCACCTGGTAGATCACGCCGGCCAGGCGCTCCTTGTCCGGCGCCGGCCAGCCCTTCCAGTAATCGGCGACGGCCGCCAGATCCATCACCCCCTGCGGATCCCAACGCTGGATACGGAACGGCCCGGAGCCCGCCTCGTTGACGGTCAGCCAAAGCTGTCCGTAATCGTCGTTCGCGAGGTGCGCGGTCACCTGCTTCGGGTTGACGATGAACCACCACGGGACGAACGACAGGAAGCCGGGAAAGACCCGCCGCAGCTTCATCCGCACGGTATGGGCGTCCACCGCGACGATGTCCGAAGGATCGAGGTCGTCCTTCAGCATCCATGCGACCCCCTTGTTCAGCTTCAGCCCGCGCTCGAACGAATAGCGGACGGCTTCGGCATCCACCGGATCGCCGTTGTGGAACTTCGCGTTATCGACGAGGTGAAATGTCCAGGTCAGCCCGTCGGCGCTGGTCTCCCAGCTCTTCGCCAGCCACGGGATGACGCGCGCGGGATTGTCGACGTATTTCGTCAGCGCGTCGTAGACGGATTGCTGCATCATCCGCGTCGAGTAATCATACTTAACGTGCGGATCGAGCACCGGCACCGGCTGGTTGCCGGAAAACACGAGAATTTTTCCCTCGCCTTCGCGCACGAAGGCCCCGGCCGGCCGGGGCCGCAGGCCGATCATCGCGGCGCTACCGGTCAACAGCAAATCCCTTCGGCGCATCGTCTTCATCTCCTCAGAGGATCATGTCGATGGCGTGCGCCACCAGCGTGCGCGAGAGCAGCACCGGGCATTGCACGCTCTGCATCACCTGCCGGCGCATCGGTTCGGAATAACCCATGCAGTGCATCACGATCATGCCGGTATCGGCCAATGCCGCGCCGGCCGCGCGCAGGCCCGCGCCGTCATCGCCGCCGATATACGGTGACGCGGCGGCCAGGGTCGTCCGCAAGCCCGGAATGCCGTGGAACTCGTCGATCTGCTTCACGTTTGGCAGCAGCACGCCGAGCGTGTCGATGCCGTAGGCCAGGGCCTGCACGAAATGGTCCACCGCATGTTGCGGCTCGATGAACGGCGTGCGCAGCCGGAACGCACCGAACTGTCCCGTGCAGAGCAGCACGATCAGGTCGAAGCCCTGGCGATCGAGCGCGCTCAGCAGCGCGTGCAGGCGCGTCTCGATGGCGGGCTTGCCGAGAATCACCTCCCGCCCGTCGCGCAGGCGCGAAACCAGACGCGCCTCGCCGGGCCCGGGCGTGATCGCGGCGATCTCGGCATCGGTCATGTCGTCCAGCACGCCGTACTCGGTCACGTCGAGCGGCGTCCGGGTCTGCGCCAGAAGCTCCGGCACCAGATCGGAGCGTGGCGACTGCCCGATCGTCACGAAGGCGACGCGCCTGGTCATGCTTTCCTCCCGTTCGCGACGACATGCCTAGCGCCGATCGGCTTGTCCGTCGATGGCCGACCCCGCATAAGCTCGTCGCGCAGCACGGGATGGACGCATGTTTCGAACGATCGAGCGCGACGAACTGGAGCCGCTGGCGACCGGGGCCTGGATTCTCGGCACCGGTGGGGGCGGGTCGCCGTATCTGTCGTACCTCAACATGCGCCAGGCCTACGCCGACGGCACGCGCGTCACGCTGATGGACCCAGCTTCCCTCGACGATGACGACCTGGTGGCCGTGGTCTCCAACATGGGCGCGCCGCTGGTCGGCCAGGAGCGGTTGGCCGATCCCGACTTCGCCACCAAGCCGGTGCGGATGATGGAGGCCTATCTCGGCCGGCGCTTTCGCGCCGTCATGTCGGTCGAGATCGGCGGCGGCAACGCCTTCCAGCCGCTGCTGGTCGCAGCTCGCACCGGGCTGCCGGTGGTGGACGCCGACGCGATGGGCCGCGCCTTCCCGGAGGCGCAGATGACCAGCTTCGCGATCGCCGGACTGCCGATGTTCCCGCTGACCCTCGCCGACATCCGCGACAACGAGGTGATCGTCGCGCGCGCCGCGAGCTGGAAGTGGATGGAGCGGATCAGCCGCAAGGCCTGCACCGA
>JBDTFI010000336.1:0-8784 GCA_039938035.1 Acetobacteraceae bacterium
GTGTCCGGCGCACCGAGGGAGGCATACAGGTAGGGCGCGCGCGCGGCGCCGACGGCGGCAGTATAAAGCGCGAATCCGGCGCGTTCGTGGCGCCGGCGGGGGGCGAGGATGGATCGGAGGGAGGCCACGGGCGTCTGGTCCTCGGGCGGTTGGAGTGGTCCTGATTGACTTGCGCCGGTGAGCGTGACACGCCCCTGACATAGCGTGCCGGCCTCGTTCGTTAAATAGCGGCGGGGAGCGAGCGCGTCCCGGCCCGCTCAGTCAGGATGATCCCGGTTGCCCCGTCCCGCCTCTTCGTTCCTCCCCGATGCCCCTTTCCGACGTTCCCGGATTCTCGGTCTGCTCGGGGGCTGCCTCCTGCTTGGCGGCTGCGCGTTCCTCGGCCCGGCGCCACAGCCGCGTGGGGATCACGTCGATGCCGACCAGCTGAAGCAACTGGTGCCGGGCGTCAGCACGCAGGCTGACGCGACCGCGCTGCTCGGCTCGCCCACCACGAAGGGCATGTTCGACCAGAACACCTGGATCTATGTCAGCCAGATGACGCGTCCGGTGATCGGCGGCACGTTGGCCGTGCTTCGCCAGAACGTGGTGCAACTGAGTTTCGATGACCGCGGGGTGCTGCGCCAGGTGCAGTCGCTGGACAAGGCCAACGGATTGCCGGTCACGGTGGTGGCCCGCACCACGCCGTCACCGGGTACCGAGGCAACGATGCTCCAGCAGTTGTTCGGCAATGTCGGACGGTTCACCCCGGGCGGCGTCAATGTCGGGCCCACCGCGCCGGCGGGAGGAGCGCAGACCCAGTAGGCGCGCTAGCGGGCGCCTTCGCGGAACAGGATCACGCGGACGGTGGCGAGCAATACCAGGAGGTCGAGGAACAACCCGCGGTTCTTCACGTAGTACAGATCGTAGGCCAGCTTCTCGCGCGCGTCCTCCACCGAGGCGCCGTAGGGGTAGTTCACCTGCGCCCAGCCGGTGATGCCAGGCTTCACGTAGGTCCGGTCGTTGTAGAATGGGATGATGTCGGTCAGCTGCCCGACGAAATGCGGTCGTTCAGGTCGCGGGCCGACGAGGCTCATGTCGCCACGCAGCACGTTCAGCAGCTGCGGCAGCTCGTCGATGCGGGTGGAGCGGATGAAGGCGCCGACGCGCGTTATCCGGACGTCCCGCCGTGCGGCCCATTGCGGCGCGCCGGGCGTTTCGGCATCGTGGCGCATACTGCGGAACTTCAGCAGGGTAAAGGTACGGCCGCGCAGGCCAACGCGCTCCTGGCGGTAGAGCATCGGGCCAGGAGAGTCGAAGCGCACCAGGAACGCGGTGGCCAGCATCAGCGGGAAGGTCAGGACCAGCAGGAACAGGCTGATCGCCAGATCGACCAAGCGCTTCGCGGCCGCAGCGGCCCGGCCGCTGTTGAAGCCATCGGCGCCCAGGAGCCAGGCGCCATCGAGGCGATCGAGGCTGATCCGGCCGAGGTGGCGTTCGCAGAAGCCGAGTTCGTTGAACACCGGCATCCCGCGCAGCTTGTAGTCGAGCAACCAAGACGGCGGAGCCTGATCGGACGTGCCAGCGGCGAGCAGTGCCCAGACATGGCCGGCGCGCAAGCTTTCCAGGGTGGGCGGCGTGGCATCCGGGGCGAGTTCGCCGACCAGTTCGAACATCGCGCCGCGCCGGGTTCGCAACGCGACGATCAGGCGATCGGCGCCGGCGCCGGCGCCGACGACGAGCACGCGGCGGGAGAACAGGGCTCGGCGGAGCACCAGGCGCAGCACCCAGCGGGTGACCAGCACGGTCGCGACCCACAGCCCCAGCACCTTGACGAGCCACACCGCGTAGGTTGAGGTCAGGCCGCCGTTGAACGCGCCGCCGACGGCAAGGGCCACCGGGAACGCCAGCACCGCGACCACGGCGGCGTTCAGTGCGACCCGGCGGGGATCGAGACAGATGTCGGGACGATAGAGGCCGATCGCGACCGCAGTGCCCGTGAGCATGCACGCCAACAAGGCGGCGTGGTTGGCGAGGCGAAGATCAATCGCGCGCCAGGAGGCGCCGAGCAGGTCCGTGGCCGGGGGCGTCAGCATCATCGCGTAGACCACCACGAACGCCAGGACCAGTTCGGCGACCCACAGGGCCGCCATCTCTGGCGCGACGTACCGGCCGACAGTCCGTGTCATGCAACTCCCCAACGCAAACCGGACGGCGCACCCGATCGGACAACGCCGCCCAGCCTGTCCCGCTCTGAGCGAAGCACGCCGCGACGCTATCGCGATTCAGGCCATTCCGGTCCAGGCCGGCAATGAAAGGCTACCCGACGGCGGCAGCAACCTCGGCCAATTCGATTCGCGCGTCAAGGTCCGTTTACACTTGATTTACCTCAGGTCTTCCATCATTCATCGCGCGAGCGTCCTCGGCTGCCGCACCCTCGCCGGAGTACCGTTTCGGACCGAGGCGGGGTTCGTGCGCCCGCGCTGGTTTGTTGATCGTCACGGCTCTAGCATGATCGAGGTCGCGCGTGTTCAGGTCCACCTTCCTGCTTCCAGTCCTGGCCGCGCTCGTCGGATGCGGGCTGTTGTCTGCCTGTGCCGTCCCGAACCCGAGTGCGACCTCGGCCGCCGCGACGACCGCGGCCGCCACGCCGTCGCAAATGGGCCAGGAGTACGTCATCGGCTCGGGCGACGTGCTCAGCATCTTCGTCTATCATTCCCCTGAACTCAGCGAGCCAGACGTGCCCGTGCGCCCGGACGGGCGCATCTCGGTGCCGCTGATCCAGGATATCCCGGCCTCGGGCAAGACCGCGGCCGAGTTGTCCAAGGAGATCGCGGCGCAACTGACGAAATACGTGCGCGATCCGAACGTGACGGTTATCGTCCGCAACTTCGTCGGCCCGCTAAATCGTCAGATCAAGGTGATCGGGGAGGCGACGGAGCCGCAGGCGATCCCATACCGGGACCACATGACCTTGCTCGACGTGATGATCGCCACCAAGGGGCTGACCAAGTACGCCGCCGGCAATCGCGCGATGGTGGTACGCCGGACCGCGCCGGGTCAGGACAAGATCATCCACGTCCGGCTCGGCGATCTGGTAAACGACGGGGACATCTCGCAGAACATCGCAATGCAACCCGGTGACACCCTGATCATTCCGCAGACCTACTTCTGAGGCGGAGTCCGCGTCATGGACCAACTGTTTCATCTGCTCGGGCGCACGTTGCGGATGGCCTGGCGCCGCCGCTGGGCGGGACTCGCGGCGGCATGGATCGTGTGCCTTCTCGGCTGGGCCGGGGTGCATGAAATCCCCGACCGGTACCAGGTCAGCGCCCGGCTCTACGTCGATACCGACGCCGTACTGACGCCGCTGCTGCGCGGGCTCGCGGCCGATACCAATACCAACGACCAAGTCGCCATGATGCAGCGCACGCTGCTTAGCCGGCCGAATTTGCAAGCGCTCATCTCGAAGACCGATCTCGGCCTGCAGGCGAACACGCCCGATGCGCGGGAGCGGCTGATCACCGCGCTCGGCACTCAGATCACGGTAACTGCGCAGGACAAGAACCTGTTCTCGATCTCCTATACCAACACGAATCCGCGCCTTGCCCGCGACGTGGTGCAGACGCTGCTGTCGATCTTCACCGAGGAAGCCACCGGCGCCAACCGCAACGACATGGACAACGCGCTCCGCTTCCTGCAGCTCCAGATCGCCTCGTACGAGACCCAGTTGCACGCCATGGAGGAGCGGCGCGCCGTCTTCCGCTCGAAATACGCGGGGCTGCTGCCGAACGACAACTCCGCCGGCAGCACGACCGAGACGGGGCGGGTCGCGGTGACCCGGATCGAGATCTCGCTGCACGACGCGCAGGCGCGGGTAGCGCAGATCAAAGCGCGCCTCAACGGAATGCCGCCGACGCTGCCCGGCCCGGAGATCGCGGGATCCGGCGGATCCGGCGGCGGCTCGCTCGCCCAGGCGCAGGCGCGACTGGGTGAACTCGAGACCCTTTATACTGACAGCTACCCAGGTGTCATCGAGCAACGCAAACTGGTCGAGCAACTGCGCCACACGCCGGGCGCTTCGGGCGGCGGTGGGCGGCCTGGGACGCGTGGCGCCGGCGTGCCCAACCCGCTATACGACCAGCTCTCGGTGAAGCTGCTCGACGAGGAATCCAGTGTCGCCTCGCTCACCAATCAGCTCCAGAGCGCGCGGGACGTACTGGCGCGGATCGATAAAATCGAGCACGAGCAGCCCGCGCTGCTGGCCCAATACCAGAATTTGAATCGCGACTACGACGTGCTCAGCAAGAGCTACAACGAACTGCTCGTCCGCCTACAATCGGCACGGATCGCGCAAGCGGCGAACACGCAGGCCGACAAGGTCCACCTGAGGGTGATCGATCCGCCGGAGATCCCCGTGGTGCCGATCTTCCCCGACCGGATGATACTGCTGACCGCAGTCCTGGTTGTCGGCATTGGCGCGGGAGTGACCCTCGCGGCGCTGCTGGCGCAGTTCGACCGCTCCTTCGGCACGCTGGAGGAGTTGCGCGCGCTCGGCCTGCCGGTGCTGGGCGGGCTATCGACGATAGGCGGATTGTCGTTGCGCCGACGGGCCCTCGCCGTCGGGCAGTTCGCGGTGGCGATCGTGCTGCTGATCGGCCTTTATGGCGGCCTGCTCGTGCACATCCTGCGTGCCTCCAACACGGTCTGACCGAATGCCCAATGCCCCCCACTTGATCGAGCGCGCCGCCGCCCGGCTGGCTGCCGCGGGTGCTGTCCCGGGGCAGCTCTCCCCGGCGCCCCCGATCCCGGCGGGAGCCCCGGGCGGGGGCATCGGCACCGAGGCTCTCGCCGCGGCTTCGCTCGGTGCCTCGGCGTTTCCGCCGCCGCACTCCGCATCCGCCCGCGAGACAATCGGGCTGGCGCTGCTCCAGAAGGCGGGCCTGATGATGGACGAGGCCGGCCGCAGCCGGATTTCGGAGGAGTTGTGGCTCGTTCAACGCCAGATCCTGCGCACCGCGTTCACCGCCGCCGGATCGATCCCGGCAAGCGCGGAGCTGGCCGGGGCGTATCCGAACCTGCTGATGGTCACCAGCGCGCGGCCCGGTGAGGGCAAGAGCTTCACCGCGCTGAACCTCGCCGCCAGCATCGCGCGCCAGGGCGACCATCCCGTATTGCTGGTCGACACCGACGTGAAGGAACATTCGATAAGCCATGGCCTCGGTCTGACCGAAGTTGCCGGGTTGCTCGATTGCGCGGCGGATGGCGCGCTCGATCCGACCCGGCTCGATCTCCCGACCGATGTCGCCGGACTTTCGATACTGCCCATCGGGCGCGGCCAGCACACTCGCGGGTCCGACCTGCTGGCCAGCCGCCATGTCGGGCGACTGCTGAACGGGATGGCGCGCCGCCACCCGGAGCGGCTGGTGATCCTGGATGGCGCACCGTGCCTCGCGACCAGCGATCCCGCCGCCCTGGCTCCGCTGATGGGCCAGATCCTTTTCGTGGTGGAGGCCGAGCGAACGCAACGGTCCCATGTGGAGGCCGCGCTCGACCTGATCCAGGAGTGTCCGGCCATCACGCTCGTGCTGAACAAGATGCAGCAGGCCGGGGGGAACGCCTTCGGCGCCTACGCCCCCTATTACACGTCCTGAGCGCGCGGCCCGGGATTGGCCTGATGTCAGCCTCGCTCGTGCCGGGTCGCCGGGCCGCCCAACTCGCGGGCGCCGCCTTCGTTGGGTTCGCCCCCTCCCTGGTCTCCTCTGGCGCGCACGCGCAGTACGCGGGCGGTGGCGTGCCGCTCGGCCTGCCGCCGGCCGCGGTGATCCTCAACAGCCCGATCGGCGGCGTGCCGAACACGCTCGGCCAGGGCGATCTGCGCTACATGCCCGAGGTCCCACCGCCGAGCGGACCAGGAGTGCCCGCGTGGACGATCGTTCCCTCGATCTCTCTGCAGGAGGCCTACAACAGCAACATCTTCCAGAGCCAGACCAACCCGAAGGGCGACTTCATCACGGCGCTGACGCCGGCCATCCAGGTGAGCGGCACCACGCCACGCCTCACCGCCAACCTGATCTACGCCCCGTCATTCGTGGTTTACGCGCAGACCCGCTCGGCCGATGCGATCGCCCAGCAGGGGATCGGCTCGATCACCGCGGAGTTGATTCCCGACACGCTGTTCGTCACCGCACGCGCGCTTGCCTCGCTGCAGCCGTCAGGCGGCGGGCTCGGCGGAATCGGTGGGATCGGGGCGAACTCGACCTCGCCGCTCGGCAGTGGCAGCTTCGGGACCAACACCGCCCCGGGCGTTCTCGCGCTCGGCCGCAACAACACCTCGCAGAACTATGGCGCCTCGATCACGCCCTACGTGGTGCATCGGTTCGGCAACGTCGGCACCGCCAAGGCCGGCGTGACGCTCACGGAAACCGATATCAGCACCAATGCGCAGTCGAATCCGATCCCCGGCACGGTCACGGTCGGCAACCAGCGCCAGCAGACCGGCGAGGCGACGGCGCAGTTCCTGGGTGGGCCGGATTTCGGCCGGGTGCGCGAGTTCGCGCTGGCGGACGCGAGCAAGAGCACCGGCACCGGGGTGCTGAATGGATCCCACAGCGCCACCGCCACCAACTGGATCGGTTACGCGGTGACCCGCATGGTGACGCCGTTCGGCGAGTTCGGCGCCGAGAGCATTCACTACAACACCTCGCCGGCGACCAATATCAACGACGGGGTGTGGGAGGTGGGCGTGTTGCTGACGCCCAATCCAGACAGCCAGATCTCGATCGGCTATGGCCATCATCAAGGCTTCAACGCCGCCAATATCCAGGGCTATTACGCGATCACGGCGCGCAGCCGGGTGAGCGTGAGCTACACCAGCGGGCTGTCGACCGACCTCCAGACGATCGAATCGCAACTTGGGCTCGCCAATTTCGACCAGTTCGGCAACGCGGTGAACCAACAGACCGGGGCCCCGCTGTTCCTTGGCAATGGCCTGCTCAGCACGCAGAACGCGCTGTTTCGCACCCATACTCTCAGCGCCTCCAGCACCACCGTGCTCGACCGCGACACCATCACGGTCTCGGTGCAACGCCAGGATCAGACACCGGCCGGCTCGGCTTCCGGCGCGCCCCCTGGCATCGGCGAGACATCCACCTCGTTCAACGGCTCCTGGTCGCACCAGATCAGCCAGCGGACGACCCTCGGGGTCGGCGGCGGCTATACGTTCACTAACTACCAGACCATGCCGTCCGGAACGGAGCATTTCGTCAGCGCGACGGCGGGAGCGAGCTATCTGCTGACCGAGACGCTGTCGACCGTCGCGCGTTATTCCTTCTTCGATCGCACATCGAACTTCGCCGGGCGCAGCTTCACGGATAATCTCTTCCTGGTTGGCCTGACCAAGAAGTTCTGAGCGGGGTCCCGTGTACGACGCGTTCTACAAACTCGCAGGCGCTCCGTTCCAGCTCACGCCGGACAGCCGCTTCTTCTTCGGCTCGACCGGGCACAGCCGAGCCATCTCGCACCTCATCTACGGCCTGTCGCAGGAGGAGGGATTCATTGTCGTGACCGGCGAGGTCGGCGCCGGCAAGACCACCCTGGTCGAGCAACTCTGGGCGCAACTCGACCGGGCGACCTACGCGATGGGCCGGATCGTGACCACGCTGGTCTCGGGCGACGATCTGCTGCGCCTTGCGGTCGGCAGCCTGGGGGTGGAAGGTTCGAGCGCCGACAAGGCGACGCTGCTGCGCCGCTTCGAGCAGGCGGTGCGCGCGCACCGCGCCGCCGGCAGGCGTTGCCTGCTGGTCGTCGACGAGGTGCAGAACCTGCCGCTCGGCGCGCTGGAGGAACTGCGGATGCTGTCGAACATCACCATCGACGGACGCGCCAGCCTGCAAACCATTCTGCTCGGCCAGCCGCAGTTCCGCGCCATGCTCGGCAGCAAGGACCTTGAGCAGCTCCGCCAGCGGGTGCTCGCTTCCTACCATCTGGGCCCGCTGTCGGAGCCGGAAACCCGCGCCTATGTCGAGCACCGGCTGCGCACGGTGGGCTGGAGCGACGACCCGCACTGGACCGATGGCGCCTTCGTCGCGCTGTTTCGCGAGACCGGCGGGTTGCCGCGGCGGATCAACACGCTCTGCGGGCGCGTGCTGCTGTACGGGGCGCTGGAGGAGACCCACGTCGTCACCGCCGAAATGGTGGAGGCGACGGCGGCCGAGCTGGCCCGCGACCTGGGCGCCGGGCAGCCCCCCCCGCAAGCCCCGCCCCGGATCGAGATGAGCGAAGAGCGGAACACGGAGCAGCTCGACGGGCGCATCGCCGCACTCGAGCAGGGTGTCGCGCGGCAGGGCCGCACGCTGCACCGCCTGGTGGAGCTGATCGGCGCGTACGCGGAACCGCGCCCATGACAGCGGGGCCGACGGTCAATGCGATGACGGTCGACGTCGAGGACTATTTCCAGGTCCAGGCGCTGTCGGGGCGCATCGCGCGCGCGGACTGGGAGTCGATCCCGACGCGTGTCGAGGCCAACATGGACACGATCCTGGCGCTGTTCGACGAGGCCCGCATACACGCGACGTTCTTCACGCTCGGCTGGGTCGCGCAGCGCCATCCCGCGGTGGTGCGCCGGATCGTCGAGGGCGGCCACGAACTGGCGAGCCACGGTTGGGATCACACGCGTGCCGACGCCCAGGACCCGACCGCGTTTCGCGCCGACGTGGGCCGCGCGCGTCGGCTGCTGGAGGATGTCGGCGGCGTGCCCGTGCAAGGCTACCGCGCCGCGACGTTCTCGATCGGGGCGCGCAATCC